>CAIQPV010000518.1 GCA_903873725.1 uncultured Nitrosomonadales bacterium | reverse complement strand
TCGCTGAAGATATGACGTTCCGCAGGCAGGGGGCGCATCGCCGGATAGTCCAGGGTGCGGAACAATGTTTCCCGGCATCCTGTCAGCTTCTTGAATGGCCGCAGATTCAGCCGTGCCAGCAGTTCTCTGATCGCTGTATTCAACTCCGCCAAGCTAAAGAAGGCATGGTTGCGCAAACAGGCCAATACCCAGCGAGTCACAACCAATACCCCGTTTTCTACTTTTGCTTTATCCCTGGGCTTTTTGCTGCGCGCAGGAATCACGGCAATGCCGTAGTGGTTGGCGAAGTCGTGATAGCTCGGATTCGTGTCCGGCTCGTAGCGGCAAGTCTTGCTGACGCCGCTCTTGAGATTATCCGGCACAAGGATTTCTAGAGACGCGCCGAAGTATTCAAGCATGCGGATGTGGCTGCCGATCCAGTCCGGCAAGGTTTGGCTGAAGGTCGCTTCGGCATAGGTGTAGTTGGACGCGCCCATCACGCCGACGAAAATTTGCGCCTGACGGATCTCGCCGGTGTACCGGTCGGTGACGGGCATCGTTTTACCGCAATAGTCCACGAAGCATTTCTCGCCCGCCAGATGTTCCTGGCGCATGACGGCATCGAGCTTGCCCGCCCATTTCCTGTAGCTCTCGCAGAACCAGCTATAGAGAAATCCTTCCGGCTGGCTGGCCTTGTACTCCTGCCACAGCAGGAACAGGGTAACTCCCTTGCGGCGCATTTCCCGATTCACCGTTGCCCAGTCCGGTGCAGGGCGCAAGGCATCCGGAAATGCTGGCTTGGTGGGAAACAGCCGTGCATCAATATCTGCATCGGATATGTCCGCAGGAAGCGGCCAGGACAGACCGGATGCCGCAAAACGGCGCAGGTAGTCTCTGATCGCTGGTCTGGATACTTGGGTGCTTTTTGAGACCTGCCGGTCTGACAGATCGAGTTCAAACTTCAGTCGTAATACTTCTCTGGTTTTACGCATCGACAACTTCTCCATATCCGCCCCTCTTTCCGAAAAAAAGGGCGAATGGTAGGTGAAAATTATCTTGCGTCGCTACCTGACGGGGGTGGCAGAATCACAGCGGAATCAGTGGCAGAATGTTCGTGGAATGGGTGGCAGAATGGAGACCGGAATCGGTGGCAAGATGCGCCCGGAAAACGCACAGATGCTCATGCTACCGAATTGCTTGCACCATAACGGCCATTCGCGATGTCCCAAGCTGGCCGATGGCCGTCATTAAAATCAACAAGATAAACACCATCTGAATGACTGCTCATGTAGGAACAAGAGACGTAGCGCAGATCAAAGATATTTACGAGGAACATGCCGGAATGCAGGATCGCTTTCTAACCACCGGACGTGTTTTGCCGGAACTGGCTGCAAAACTCGGGCTGACTGGCTTGGCCGGGCGAGCCAGCGGACAGGCCTGGGATGCGCGTGCACAATTTCCTTGTGTTCCATACGATCAGCTCGACGTACAAATGGCCACGCACCGCAATGGCGATGTGGCCGCGCGCGTCATCGTGCGCTTCGAGGAAGTCGCAGAATCCATCCGCCTTATCCGCCTGATGCTGGAACAACTTCCTGCCGGTGAATTGCTGTCTGACGTTGGGAATGCGCTAGAAGGTAGTATGGGTATCGGCTGGGTTGAAGGTTGGCGCGGCGAGATACTGGTGGCCTTGCATGCGGGTCGAGACAACCGCATTCACCGTCTGCACCCGCATGATCCCTCATGGCAAAACTGGCCGGTGCTGGAGCATGCAATTATGGGCAACATCGTGCCGGACTTCCCGCTGATAAACAAATCATTTAATCTAAGTTACAGCGGAGTGGACTTGTGATGTAGATTCCTCCCCTTTCAAGGGGGAGGGTAGGTGGGGGATGGGGGTTGCTCAATTTCATGCAGCATTACACCCATCCCCGCCCCAACCCTCCCCTTGAAGGGGAGGGGGCAAACGAGAACGACACTATTGGTTTTAGGATAAAGAAACATGCACCAGATCATCAAACAAATTTTCCGTACCGGTAATAAAACCGAAGCGCCGCCGCAACCGGACGATGCGCTACGCAATGAAGTGCAGCAGATCAATGCGCAAATCCTGCGCCACGTCGGGCGTGCTCTGGCGATCCGCCATGTCGATGCCGGTTCCTGCAACGGTTGTGAGCTGGAGATTCACTGCCTGAATAATGCTTACTACAACATCGAGGGATTGGGCTTGCGTTTTGTCGCCAGTCCGCGCCATGCGGATATGCTACTGGTCACCGGCCCCGTGTCGCGACACATGGAAATTGCATTGCGGCGCACTTATGATGCCACGCCGGATCCCAAGCTGGTGGTCGCCCTTGGCGACTGCGGTTGCGATGGCGGAATTTTTGGCGAAAGTTACGCTAGCTGCGGCAAGATTGCCAACGTGATTCCTGTTGATGTAATGGTACCCGGCTGCCCGCCCCATCCCACCGCGATTTTGCAAGGGATACTGACCGCTGTCAGCAATCGCAAAACGCCATAGGCGGGCTGTGCCCGCCGTTAATATAAGGTTTCCGGCTCACCCGTCTTTTTGGATGTTGCATGTGATGCATGCCGTCACATTGACGAGCGAACATCCGCATTTTCCCGGAGCCACGTCCTGGCAATCGTTTTCGCATCCGCGTCTGTAAATGCAGCAGAAACTGGCTCCAAATCCGGGCCAGGCAAACGCTCATATTTCTTCTTGAATTCGCTGAAGCATTCGCACGCATGATCTTCCTCCAGAGCTATGACCCTAAATTCCGCTGTTGCACCACGAAGAGCACGAAGCACACGAAGAAAAACAACAGCTTATTTCAAGATCAAGACGCACCATCTTGGTGAGTGCGCAAAGTTATACAATTCCTTGAATTAGCTTCGTGATCTTCGTGTCCTTCGTGGTGAAATGAGTATTCTAGGATGACGGTAAATGATGAACCCGGCTTGTTGCAACTTCCAGACAGCTTCGCAATAGAGCGGTTTTCATCGAGCATGGCTACAAGCATTGCAATTCCCGATTGTATCCAGCAATCTCTGCGCGATCTCGTTGCACTCTTGCTGGAAATTCTGACGATGCTACCGTTTTTAAAATATCAGCACTTTACTCAATAGGCATTAAGCAATTTTCAAAAATTCCCATAAGAATTTGCCCTATGCCAGCGACCTGTCAACAGGCACTTTCTGGGCTTGGGAGATGTCACTCCGTCTGGTTATCTAAAACTAAAGCTATGTTCGTGCCGGGATTAGCGTATAAGTCTTTGTTGTATAAATATGGTCTATTGGCCAAATCTGCACAAACGGTAAGCCCCATGTCCGAAGAAATCCGCGATTCCTCCTTTCCCACTACTGTCGCTGGTGCGACGGAGGGTATCGCCGAGATCAAACGCCAGAAGGCCTTGCTTAAAACCGGGGCTTTGCAGAACGCGATTCTCAACAGCGCCAACTTCTCCAGTATCGCCACCGACGAGAAGGGCGTGATTCAGATCTTCAATGTTGGCGCGGAACGCATGCTAGGCTATATGGCCGCCGAAGTGCTGAACAAAGTTACACCGGCCGACATTTCCGATCCGAAAGAATTGATCGCGCGCGCCAAGGTATTGAGTCTCGAATTCGACATCCCGATTGCGCCAGGCTTCGAGGCTCTGGTATTCAAGGCCGCGCGCGGGATTGAAGATATTTACGAGCTAACCTACATCTGCGAGAACGGCATCCGCCTCCCGGCTGTCGTGTCGGTCACGGCGTTGCGCGATGCTCGCGATGCCATCATCGGCTATTTGCTGATCGGCACCGACAATACCGCGCGCAAGCAAATCGAAGCCGAGCGCCTGCATTTGCTCGAGATGCAGCAGGAGACGAATAAACAACTGCAGCTGAGCAATGTCACTTTGCAGGTCAGCGAGCAAAGGCTCGCGGTTACGCTCAACTCCATCGGCGATGCAGTGATCGCCACCGACGCCGACGCGCGGGTGACGCTGTTGAATCCTCTTGCCGAACAGCTCACCGGTTGGACGCAGACAGAAGCAGCCGGTCACTTTGTGGATGAGGTTTTTCACATCATCAACCAGGAAACCCGTCGGTCTGCCGTTATCCCGATAGTGGCAACCTTGGCACATGGCACGATACAGGGGCTGGCCAATCACACTGTGCTGATCGCGCGTGATGGCAGCGAGTGTGCTATCGCCGACAGTTGCGCCCCGATACGCGACCGCGACGGCCAGGTGATCGGCGCCGTGCTGGTGTTCCGCGATGTCACCGAGGAATATGAAGTGCAGCAAACCCTGGAAGCGCAGCAGGTCGAACTGGAAATGCAGAACGAGGAGCTGCGCACTTCGCAGGAGGCACTGCGCATTTCGCAGGAGCGCTATGTCGACTTGTATGACTTTGCACCGGTGGGCTATTGCACTGTCAGCGAGCAGGGGCTGGTTCTGGAGGCCAATCTCACCGCCGCTACCATGCTGGGCCTGCACCGGAGCGAACTGGTCAAACAGCCGATCTCGCGCTTTATCCTTCAGGAAGACGCTGACATCTACTACCTGTTGCACAAACAGCTCGGCAAGGCGGGTGATGCGCAGAAATGCGAGTTGCGGATGATGAGCAACGGCATACAAGTATGGGTGCAACTGTCCGTCACCGCCGCTCAGGATGATGGGGCGCCCGTGCTCCGCATCGTGATGAATAACATCAACGAACGCAAGCAGGCCGAAGAGGCATTGTTCAAAGCGGGTGCTTTGCAGCGCGCAATTTTCGACAGCGCCAACTTCTCCAGTATTGCCACCGACGCTAAGGGCGTGATTCAGATTTTCAACGTTGGCGCGGAGCGCATGCTGGGCTATACCGCCGCCGACGTAATGAACAAGGTCACCCCAGCCGAGATTTCTGATCCGGAGGAAGTAATCGCACGTGCCAAGGCGTTGAGTCTGGAATTGGATACACCGATTACACCTGGCTTCGAAGCATTGGTGTTCAAGGCCTCGCGCGGCATCGAGGACATTTACGAGCTGACCTACATTCGCAAGGACGGCAGCCGCTTCCCGGCAGTGGTGTCGGTCACCGCGCTACGCGACGATGAAAAGGCCATCATCGGCTACCTGTTGATCGGCACCGACAACACCGCGCGCAAGCAGGCGGAAGAAGCGCTGCTGAAGGCGGGAGCGTTGCAGAAGGCGATTTTCGATAGCGCCAACTTCTCCAGTATTGCCACTGACGCTAAAGGAGTCATCCAGATCTTCAACGTCGGCGCGGAACGCATGCTGGGCTACACGGCTGCCGACGTGATGAACAAGATTACACCCGCCGAAATTTCCGACCCACAGGAAGTGATTGCGCGCGCCAAGGCGCTCAGCGCAGAACTCGGCACTCCGATTGCGCCGGGCTTCGAGGCCTTGGTGTTCAAGGCATCGCGCGGGATCGAGGATATTTACGAGCTGACCTATATACGCAAGGATGGCAGCCGTTTCCCGGCAGTGGTGTCGGTCACCGCGTTGCGCGACGCGCAGGACATCATTATCGGATATCTGCTGATCGGCACAGACAACACCGCGCGCAAGCAGATCGAAGAAGAGCAGAAGAAGCTGGATCAGCGTCTGCGCGATCAGCAGTTTTATACGCGTTCGCTGATTGAATCCAACATCGATGCGCTGATGACCACCGATCCGCACGGCATCATTTCCGACGTGAATAAGCAGATGGAGGTGCTCACCGGCTGTACGCGCGATGAGCTGATCGGCGCGCCGTTCAAGAATTACTTCACCGATCCGGAGCGGGCCGAGGCTGCAATCAAGCAGGTGCTGAGCGAAAAGAAGGTTAGCAATTACGAACTCACCGCGCGCGCCATGGACGGCAAAGAAACGGTGGTGTCCTACAATGCAGCCACCTTTTACGACCGGGATCGGAGACTGCAAGGCGTGTTCGCAGCCGCGCGCGATGTTACCGAACGCAAACGCATGGATCAGGAGCTGGAGAGCGCCAAGTCTCTTGCGGAAAAAGCCAATCTCGCCAAATCTGATTTTCTTTCCAGCATGAGCCATGAGCTGCGCACGCCGCTGAACGCTATCCTCGGCTTTGCCCAGTTGCTGGAAGGCGGTTTGCCGCCGCCAACTGCTACCCAGACCGTAAGGCTGCACCAGATTATCAAAGCAGGATGGTATCTGCTGGAGTTGATTAACGAAATCCTCGATCTCGCGCTGATCGAGTCCGGCAAGCTATCTTTGTCGCCGGAACCCGTGTCGCTGATTGATGTCATGCACGAATGCCAGGCCATGATCGAACCGCAGGCGCAACAACGTGACATCACGCTGACCTTTGTTCCCGTCGACGAAACCTGTTTTGCCAGTGCCGATAGAACCCGTGTAAAGCAGGTGCTCATCAACCTGCTTTCCAATGCGATCAAATATAACCGCGAGCATGGAACGGTTGAGGTGAAATGCACCGCAATCACGCCGGAACGTGTACGCATTACTGTCAGAGACAGCGGCGCGGGGTTGTCTCCCGAAATGCTGGAACAGCTGTTTCAGCCGTTCAATCGTCTCGGGCAAGAGGCTAGCGGAGAAGAAGGGACTGGCATCGGGCTGGTGGTAACCAAGCAACTGATCGAACTGATGGGAGGTACGGTCGGCGTGCAAAGCATCGTCGGCACGGGCAGCGAATTCTGGTTCGAACTGCCACGGGCCGTTACTCCACAACTTGCCGCTGAAAGTACCCTGTCCGTAGAGTTTGCACTGCAGGCACAGGGCATCGCGACGCCACGCACACTGCTTTATGTGGAAGACAATCCGGCCAACCTGATGCTGGTCGAGCAAATCATTGAGGAGTGCCCACATCTACGCATGCTGAGCGCGCGCGACGGCAGGCAAGGCATAGCGCTTGCATACGCCCATCTTCCAGATGTAATCCTGATGGACATCAATCTGCCCGGCCTCAGCGGTTTTCAGGTGTTGAAATTATTGCGTCAGGACCCGACCACGGCGCACATTCCCGTCGTTGCTATCAGTGCCAATGCGATGCCACGCGATATCGAGAAGGGACTGGAGGCCGGGTTTTTCAGGTATCTCACCAAGCCCATCAAGGTCAATGAATTCATGAATGCATTGGACGGCGCACTGGAGTTTGCCAAAACAGGGGTGGATGGCATGACCGCTGTCAGCGGTCGCGATATGCCTGGGCGGGGTGAGTTGTGCAAGGATGGCGCGGAAAGCTAGCTGAGCAAGGAAAAAAGGTAACGCAACACATCAAATATAACGAGGCCAATCAAGGCGGCCCGTATTGCCTTATTTCTTCCCGATACCAAACATGAACATCCCTTTTGCACAGTACTTGCATTGGGCCGGGTAGGATTTTCACATGGGGAATGGCTTGCGTCTGGTAGCGGAATATTATCCGGCATGGTTTCGGGTTTGCCGGTTGGTGAAGCGTCAGACAGTTTTGCCCGCGACTTTTCCTTTTTATTGATCTGTTCGCTTACTTCGGCAAGACGATTCGCCAACAACTCGAGAAATGCCTTCTCAAAATGGCGCTGACAGGACTCGGTTGCCTGATCAAGGTCATGATTGTAAATTTTTATCAATTTGATGTCGGCAAGTGAAATTACGCTGGCCGAGCGAAGGATAGGAAATTCAAGCGCACAAGTCAATTTATTTTCGGCGACCATGCCCGGAGTCGATGCCATTCTCATCTTCGAATCCCTGAAAAAGTCTTCACTTCGTCTTTTGCACACCGGCAATGGCAGTAATTTTCTGAAAATCCGCCCCACTCTGAACCAGACACACAGCCCTTCCCAAAGCGAGGCGAAAATTTCTTTTCACCAAGCGACGCGCTGATCAAACTCGATTTCCGGTGCAGGCTCGGCTGCATCCCATTCAGGGTCGTTACCCGCCTGCACGGAAGCCTCTGCCAACTCCCACAGCGGTGGCCCGCGCGCCGGGGCGATTATCGGCGGTTGGGCAGATTCGCCGATATGCTCCAGAAGCTTCCGTACGTCACCTGCCTCGTTGATAAAGGCGATAATTCTCATCTGGGCGTGGCAGATCG
>CAIQPV010000517.1 GCA_903873725.1 uncultured Nitrosomonadales bacterium | reverse complement strand
CTCTTCGAACGGTGGATGTTCTACATGTGCTACGAGTTCTGCTGGATTGTAGCAATCGTCGCAAAGCGATGCACACGGGTGTTGTTCACTCAGGGTACGTCCCTCTGGGTCAACTACATCCGTATACGCTTCATCCTGGATGAATTGGAATTCGCGGGTTTCCTTGAGAACAAGGAGACTTTCGATCCAGTAAAGCGCCGGAAGCAACTGTTCATTCGTTTTCGCGCGGATCGCATCCAGCAAGCCATAAAGGCTGTAAGATATCTGGACCAGGCCGAGGCGGATCGCGCGGCCGAAATAAATACAACCTCCAATGCGGTGCCTTCAGCTGGCACCAAAAACCTATAAACCAATGAATAATCGACTATTAAATCATCATCTAACTATGAAAAGACTGTTTCACTACACCCGGTCCGGGAATTTGAAGAAAATCCTGGTCGCGGGGAAAATCATCCAGGCCGACACCTTTGTCGAGCCACCGGAAATACCAGTGGTCTGGTTCTCGTTTCGTCAGGACTGGGAGCCAACCGCCACCCCTGGTTTGATAGATGCGTCCACTGGAAAACGGCGAAGTCTTACCTTTGAGGAGTTTGCAGCCCGTGAAACGCCTGCCCGTATCGAAATTGATTCGGAGGCGGCCCCGTTGGATTGGCGGGCCTGGCGTAAAACCTCTGGCGTCAAAGCTAGGATGGTAAAAGCCCTTGAGGAGTCGGCGTTACGCCAGGACACCGACACGGCGGATTGGCGAATGAGTTTTGATCCAGTCCCATTGGAGAAATGGCGTGCCGTAGAAGTGTATGTAAATCGCCAGTGGTGTGACTTTGAAACCCTACTAAGCCTGCCGAACAACTAGCTGTCGCTAAACAATAAATCAGCAAACGAAAATAATATGTCAAAATCAAATATGTCTGAATATGGGATGGTCGCTGATGATGTCGACCAGAGCGGTCCGGCATGCGCTGGCTTGCGGCCGGCACCCCCTGCAAGGGTGCCAACCGCGGTCATGCCCACGTCCATTCAGAACGCAACCGATCAAAGAGCCCGGGTTTTTCATTGGGTCAGCAAAGTCAAGTTTGACCGGCGGGCCGGCGACAAGAACATGAAGCTTGCGGTTTTGACGCTGGCCATTGTACAGGCCCGCCCCTTGCGAAAACGTACGGGTTCGAACCCGGGGTCGCTGCTGGGCAAATACCGAATCAAGATCAGTCTCGAAATGGTGCGGGTGCTGGACTATATGTTCAGCGCCTACACACCTGACAGAAACGGCAAGCTCAAGTATGAGTCATTCTTTGATGCGGGCGGGCGGTTTCGGTTTAATAGCGCAAAGGTGGCGAAGCAACTGGATATTCCCCGGCGCACTCTCCAGCGGATTCTGGCCCAGTTACATGCCATGCGCTTGCTGGACTGCAAACAAAGCTCAACGCAGAACCTGCAAGGCGAGTACCGGGGCAGCACCATGTGGGTCACGCCACGTGGGGACATTTATATGCAGTATTTGAAAGAAGTGATCATCGAGAAGTCCATTAAGAAGGCGGGTGGCCATGAAGATGAAAAGCCGGTCGCGGATGTGGGTGCGGCGGCTATAGGGCAGGAATTTCCGGGTCAAGGACCGGCACAGGAAACACCGGTTTTGGAGGCCAGCCGAAATGACAATATTGTCATCCCATATAATGTTTTAATGGAGACCCCCACCCCATTGCCGAAAGCAACTATTCCTTTGGCCTCCCCTAAAAAAATAAATAACT
>CAIQPV010000516.1 GCA_903873725.1 uncultured Nitrosomonadales bacterium | reverse complement strand
TGACTTCACCGAAGGGGCCTAAGGTGGTAGTGCGCACCTTCGCAGTAACGCTCATGTTTACTGGCCAATATGACCTTTTGGTCGAAGAGCATGCCTTTCGGAAAACGGCTCGGCAGCAGCCTCGCCGCCGGTCCTTGCGGTGGGCAAGGCGGCCTGCTCGCGAAAGCCTTCGGAATTGGCGGTCGTGTCGCGCCGTAGCGTAGTGCAGGCGGATCAGTTGCATATTGGCGAGCTTTTTCATGGTTCGCAGCCGGGAAATTAGCGGGCTTGATTCAAAATTTCCTTTGCCATCTGTTCCTTGTCGTTCGGGTCTTTGTACAGATTCTGGAATAATTCGCTTTGAATTAGGTCTTGGGCGGCCTTTTCAAAACCTTTTGATGGATAGTCATGATCGATCAACTGGAAGTCTCTGCAATTTTGCACATCGTAAGCACCAGTCGTAGATGGCATACCGTACATCTGGCTACCATTTACCAGCATAAATGGCACTCCATCGGAGATGGCAATCGGAAATAACGGATACCGATTGGCAATTGCGTTGTCGGTCTCAGGCACCGGACGGCCCAGATTCAGGTGAGGCCAGCCGTTGGGCGCGGTGAACAACAAACGACACACAAATATCAACTTCTTATTTTGATGCGGCTCAACAACTTCGGGGTGCAATTCATTGTATCGTTCGAGTGCTTGGATTGCCATAGGCTTGCCGGCGTGCCGTAATGTGTTGAGACAGCTTACCATGGCGCTACAGCGATAATAATTTCCCGAGTGAGCTCTGCCCGGGAGATTATCAATGGCAGAGATACATTTTGTTAGGCGTCCTGTCTCCGTTATGCACGAGCAACATGTTAACACCACGCTCAATAACAATGAATTGTACGTGAAAGCCCGAATGGTCATAAGCCACCTCCCCAGATCGGAGGATGCGTGGGCCACGCGACTACCGTACCAGAGATTGGAGTTGAAACGTTACCACCACAGGAGCATGTCCACATTGCGAAAACCCATCTGTGTCCGACGGCTTCACCATTGTCTGGCGCATTGTTCCAAAACGAAGGTGTGGACGAAGGTTCGTCCCCGTCAGAATCGCCATAATGCGGCAATATTCCCCAAAAATTACGGTTATTTGGATCCTCCTTCCAGCCAGTTGATTGATCTGGCGGAACAGGTGTTGGATCAGCCCCCGGGTCTCCCAGATTGCCGGTATGATCAGCAGTATAAAACCTGATTTCCCCTATAGCCACGCCTGTTCCAGTGGCCGCTGTAGCCTGGGGGCCACCAGATTCATCTGTATAACTTGCCTTTGGCTGGGTCGTACTGGTTCTCTGGCCTTTAGCAACGCGCCATGCTTCAAAATATGACTTTTTCTGGTCGTGTGGGTCGGGATGCCCGTAACGGTCGGTCTGCGTCCATTGGTTATGAATATATATTTTTTGGACTATGTACCCATCTTGTGGAGCGTCTTGGTCTAATGTGAATTGAAAATAAACTTCGTAATCTCCGCAATTTGCTAGTATCGGGTCTGGCGTTAGTCTCGTAACAGTAAGTTTACCATTTGGGTCATAGTTTATGGTAGGAGCATTCTTCACAAAACTGTATATATTCTGACCCCCTCTTTCTCCAATTGGGTCCTTGTTTACCCACGTCCCTGTCGAGGGTTTGTAGTAACGCCGGCCATAGTACAGCAAATCGCTCTCATCATCGTTATACTTGGTCGAGAACCTGATGGGATTGGTCTTGGCCATGGGCCCGGTGGCGCGGATGAC
>CAIQPV010000515.1 GCA_903873725.1 uncultured Nitrosomonadales bacterium | reverse complement strand
ATATATTAGAAAAGCAAGTTCCCCCAATTTCTAACACTAATCCCAACCATGACAAACTGTCCGTTTTCAAAACGAAAACCCATATTGCGTGTGGTTCTGAAGCTGAAAATATTATCATTCCAGTGATGAACGCTCAAAACACGTTCAGTAGCAAATGTACTCATGGTTGAAATTCTTTACAAATTAATTGGTTGAAAGTGTTATTCACCTTTATTTACGGCGCATCCGAAATCATTTCAACATCAAGTTGCACCCCACACGCAAGAAGTTCCGAGATGGTGAAAGCCCAGGAGCTAACAAAATCTCGTTTTATCAAGGTGTAAATCGTGTGGTATTAGTTGAGTATTTTACTGTGGTATATAATCGGTGTCAATAAAAATTGGTTTGGATATAACGCCAGGAGGTGGCGGGTTGTAGAGCATTATGGGTGTTGGCTTTGGGAGGAGCGCAGCATACATATTACAACGTATGCCTCAATATGATTTACTGTCTATCTTGGACAACAAAAAAGCCAGAACATTTAAGTGTCCTGGCGTTTTTGACGGTTGGCAGCTTTAAGCAGTTGCTTTTGCCTTGGCTGAAAAATCAATAATATTTTTCAGTACAGCACGGCTGCTCGCCAGCTGTTTTTCATAGGTACTGATCAAATTTTCCTGAATTTTAAATGCTTCAACATTATTCGCTGCTGTGTTGAACCATGAGTTGAATTGGCTCAAAGCTTCCTTGGCTACAGGAAATTCAGACAGTCCCGGAAGTACGGCAAAAGAAGCATAAGCCTTTCCGGTAACATCGGTTATTTGAGCGTGCAGATCTTTTTGTGCGGTAACGATATTGCCGATTACCTGCTTTTGCGCATTAACCAAAATATCAAAATAGTCGAGTTGCGATTTCATGGTAGTTCCTTTCGTAAGAGTTGAAATTAATATATTTAGATGTCGTTAAATATCTAAAGTATGCTAATGGTATTACATTAGTAATACGATGTCAAGAGAAATATTAATTCTTTTATTATTAGCAAATAATCCAAAGCAGGATCTAGCTATTTCCAATGAATGAGAAGACATCGGCGCCAGTACTGTCTGAGCACAGAACTTAAGGCAGGCTTAGCCCCACTGGATAAGGGTATCCGAGGCTGGAAAACTTGCGATGTTGGTCAGGCCTTCGGGAAGTTGAAAACCAGATATGCAAAAAACCGTTACGTCTTTAGCGCAAGCAGCACTTCATCCAGCATTTTCTTGGCGTCGCCGAACAACATGCGGTTGTTTTCCTTGTAGAAGAGCGGGTTATCAACGCCTGCATAGCCGGAAGCCATGCTGCGCTTCATTACAATGGAAGTCTTGGCCTTCCAGACTTCCAGTACCGGCATTCCGGCGATAGGGCTGTTCGGATCGTCCTGCGCGGCCGGATTCACAATGTCGTTGGCGCCGATCACCATGGCGACATCGGTGTCGGGGAAGTCCGCGTTGATTTCGTCCATTTCCATCACGATGTCGTAAGGAACTTTTGCCTCGGCCAGCAGCACGTTCATGTGGCCTGGCATACGCCCTGCGACCGGGTGGATGCCGAAGCGTACATTAACGCCTTTCTCGCGCAGATATTTGGTGATTTCAAAAACGGTGTGCTGGGCCTGTGCCACCGCCATGCCATAGCCCGGTACGATGATCACGTTTTTGGATTCGCGCAACAGTTCTGCGGTTTCGACTGAACTGATGGCTGTCACTTCGCCCGCCGGTTGTGCATCGCCGCTGGCAGCGGCAGGGGTTCCGCCACCGGTGCCGAAACCGCCCGCGATCACGCTGATGAAGTTGCGGTTCATCGCGCGGCACATGATATAGGAAAGAATCGCGCCGCTCGATCCCACCAGCGCGCCGGTGACGATCAGCAAGTCATTATTCAGCATGAAACCGGTCGCCGCCGCCGCCCAGCCGGAGTAGCTGTTCAGCATGGATACGACCACCGGCATATCGGCGCCGCCGATGGCCATCACCATGTGGATGCCGAACAACAGGGCGATCACGGTCATCACGGCTAACGGAATCATGCCTGCGCTCACCGATTCGGAATGCAGGAACTGCCAGCCAAAGAAGATGACGACCAGCAGACCAAGCAGATTCATAAAATGGCGTCCGGGCAGCAGCATGGGCTTGCCGCCAATCTTGCCTGACAGCTTGCCGAAGGCGATGATGGAGCCGGAGAAAGTTATCGCGCCGATCAGGATGCCGATGTAGATTTCGGTCTCGTGGATGGATTTCTCCGCACTGGTTAATTGGAATGCCGCTCCCGGATCGATGTAATTCGCATAGCCGACCAGCGCGGCGGCGAGACCGACCAGGCTGTGCATCAGCGCGACCAGTTCCGGCATTTGAGTCATTTGCACTTTTCGGGCGGCGAAGATTCCGACGCTGCCGCCTACTGCCATGGAGCCGATGATCCACGGGAGTGCGGCGGCCAGATTGACGCGGGGGCCGAACACCGTCGCCAGCACGGCGATGGTCATGCCTATCATGCCGTAGAGATTGCCGCGCCGCGAGCTCTCGGGATTGGAGAGGCCGCCAAGGCTGAGGATAAAAAGAATAGTCGCGCCGATATACGAGACGGTTGCCAAGCTTGCAGACATAATTATTTCCCTTATTTGCGGAACATCGCCAGCATGCGCTGGGTGACGGCGAAGCCGCCGAACATATTGACCGAGGTGAGCGCGATGCCCGCCACCGCCAGCCAGCGTATCCAGTCATCGGGCCGGTCGCCGCCGCCCATCAGCGGCGGCGCGATTTGCACCAGCGCACCGATGGCGATGATGCTGCTAATCGCATTGGTGACGCTCATCAGCGGAGTATGCAGGGCCGGAGTGACATTCCACACCACCATGTAGCCGACGAAACAGGCGAGGATGAATACGGTGAAGTGGCCGAGGAACGCTGCGGGCGCATAGGCACCGATGAATAAAAACAGTAGTGCTGCGACGCCGAAGATGATCGCCGTTTTGCCAGCGGAGGCCGGAGCGCCACCGCCTCCGTGACCATGTGCGGAGGGAGCCGCAATCGGCTTGGCAGCAGGTTTGGCCGGAGCTGCCGGCAGTTTCGGCGCAGGCGCAGGCCAGGTGACCACGCCATCCTTGATGACCGTCAGGCCGCGAATGGCATCGTCGTCCATATTGACGTTGATGATGCCATCCTTAGTCTTGCACAACTCTTCGGCCAGACGAAACAGATTTGTTCCATACAGGGTAGAAGACTGCTTGGCTAAACGACTATTCAGATCGGTGTAACCGACGATGGTCACGCCATGTTTTACCACCGCCTGGCCGGGCTCGGTCAGTTCGCAATTGCCACCCCGTTCGGCCGCCATGTCAACGATGACGCTACCGGGCTTCATAGACCGCACCATCTCGGCGGTGATCAGCCTGGGCGCGGGCTTCCCGGGGATCAGCGCGGTCGTGATGATGATGTCCACTTCCTTCGCCTGCTTGGCGTACATCTCGCGCTGGGCCTGCTGGAAACCCTCGCTCATCACCTTGGCGTAGCCGCCGCCACCGCCACCTTCTTCCTCATACTCGACTTTCACGAATTCGCCGCCCAGGGATTTGACCTGGTCGGCCACTTCGGCACGGGTGTCGTTGGCACGCACGATGGCGCCCAGACCGGCGGCAGTACCGATGGCTGCCAGACCGGCCACGCCCGCACCGGCGATGAACACTTTGGCTGGAGGAACCTTGCCCGCAGCCGTGATCTGGCCGTTGAAGAAGCGACCAAAGGCATTGGCCGCCTCAATGACGGCGCGGTAGCCGGCT
>CAIQPV010000514.1 GCA_903873725.1 uncultured Nitrosomonadales bacterium | reverse complement strand
GGGCAAATTGACCGAGGAAATATTCGTAGATGCGCCCGAAGGCATCGTAGTCGAGGCTGACAGGAATCTCGGAAACTTTCTTCAGCAACTCTTTCAGCAAAGTACTGGTGAAGATTTGAAACGTGCGCGGCAACACGCCCGCGAGTTGCGGATTGTGCTTCTCGATTTCCGCCATCGCATCGTTGATCGCCAGCCCGACATTCGCCCCTTCCGGCAGATTCAGCAGATGCTCAAACCGAGCCGCTTGCGGCAGAAAGATTACGCTTTCTGCATGGTAGGCGGCAGGATCATCGGTACGGGAAGTGGCACGACGGGAAGATGCACTCACAGATTCGAGTTGCGCCCGGCGCTGCGCAAAACGCGTCTCAGCAAACAGCAGGAAGATCAACCCGAGCACCGGCGCGGAATACTGTGCCGCAGTCAGCCCGGAATTTGCGCGAAACTGGTCGGCGGCATTCCACAGGCGCTTTTCAAGTGTATCGGAAGCAGTGTCCCGTTCGGAGGGGGCAATCCAGTGCATTTGGGTTTCCTGTCAGCATATTTTAGTTATCCGCGAATGCTAACACGAAGGGAAAACCAGATATGAGGTTCCCTTGATATTTCGTTCTGAGTTTTTCGGGTTCGAATTCACAAAACAAATGCTATTTTGGCCTTTCCCGTGTTTGACAATACTCAGGCCTTTGTCTTTACTTTCAGGCGCCACGCATGGAGAAGCGGTTCAGTGTAACCGCTGGGTTGCGCCAATCCTTTGAATACCAGATCGCTGGCGGCACAGAACGCTGCCGAGTTGGCAAAGTCGGGTGCCATAGGTTTGTACAGCGGGTCGCCGGCATTCTGGCTATCGACCACTTGGGCCATGCGCTGCATGGTTTCTTGAACCTGTTCTGCGGTAACCACTCCATGCAGCAGCCAGTTGGCGATGTGCTGGCTGGAAATTCGCAGCGTGGCGCGATCTTCCATCAGGCCGATATTGTGGATATCAGGTACTTTTGAGCAACCAATACCCTGGTCAATCCAGCGTACAACATAACCCAGGATACCCTGCGCATTGTTGTCAAGCTCTTGCGCAATTTCGGTGGCGGACCATTTTGCTTGTGCGACCACGGGGATTTCCAGCAAGCCATTGAGCAGGCGGTCGAGTTCCGCAGTGTCATCAATCTTTTCCATTTCCTGCTGGATCGCCGCGACGTTGATTTGGTGGTAGTGCAATGCGTGCAAAGTGGCGGCGGTGGGCGAGGGTACCCAGGCAGTGTTGGCACCGGCTTTGGGGTGGGAGATTTTTTGTTCCAGCATGTCAGCCATCAGATCCGGCATGGCCCACATACCTTTGCCGATTTGGGCGCGGCCACGCAATCCACAGGACAAACCGACCAGCACATTGCTGCGTTCATAAGCGTTCAGCCATGTGCTGGATTTCATGTCGCCCTTGCGCAACATCGGGCCGGCTTGCATGGCGGTGTGCATTTCATCGCCTGTGCGGTCGAGGAAGCCGGTGTTAATGAAAGCCAGACGCGCGCCGGCTTGGCCGATACATGCTTTCAGATTGACACTGGTACGTCGCTCTTCATCCATGATGCCGAGTTTGACGGTATTGGGCGGCAACCCGAGCAGTGCTTCGACACGACCGAAAAGTTCATTGGCGAAAGCAACTTCAGCCGGACCGTGCATCTTGGGCTTGACGATATAAACCGAGCCGGTGCGTGAGTTGCGTATGTTTCCGCTTTGGTCGCCACGCTGCAAATCATGCAGCGCAATAGCCACGGTGACGACGGCATCCAAAATGCCCTCATGAATTTCCTTGCCATCGCGGCACAGGATGGCAGAGTTGGTCATCAGGTGGCCGACATTGCGCAGGAAAAGCAGGGAGCGCCCGTGCAGGGTGACCACGCCATCGGATGCATCCGCCGCGCCAATGCCTGCGGTGTAGCGGCGATCCCGGTTCAGGCTGCGGGTGAAGGTTTTAGCACCTTTTGTGACATTTTCAACCAGCGTACCTTTCAGCATACCCAGCCAGTTGTTATAGGCCGCAACCTTGTCATCAGCGTCAACCACAGCGACCGAGTCTTCCAGGTCGAGGATGGTGGAGAGTGCGGATTCGATCACAATGTCATTGACACCGGCGGCATCATCCCTGCCAATGATTTGATTGCGATCAATCAGGATATCGATGTGTAACGCATTATTTTTTAACAGTATCGAGGAAGGTGCGGCGGAGTCGCCTTGATAACCGATAAATCGGGTTGCGTCCGCCAAGCCGGTGAGATTGCCATCATTGAGTTTGACAACGAGCTTGCCATTATCGACGAAGTAGGCGGTCGAATCACGGTGTGAACCGGTTGCAAGAGGTGCGGCCTGGTCCAGAAAGTTCCGCGCGAAGGCGATCACTTTTGCGCCTCGCACCGGATTGTAACCGGCACCTGTTGCACTGGATTTGGTGGCCCCATTCGTTTCCGGCAGTGCATCGGTGCCGTACAGCGCATCGTACAGCGAACCCCAGCGCGCATTAGCTGCATTAAGGGCGTAGCGGGCATTGAGTATCGGCACGACCAGTTGAGGTCCGGCTTGCAGAGAAAGTTCCGCGTCGACGTTGGTGGTGGTTACCGTGATCTTGTCCGGGCGTGGTGCAAGATAAGCAATTGACTCCAGATGTGAACGATAGGCAGGAATGTCGCGGATCGGACCCGGATTGGCGCGGTGCCATTGATCCAGCTCGGTTTGCAGGCGATCGCGCTCGGCCAGCAGGGCGATATTCTTGGGTGTCAGTTCGTTGACAAGCGCGTCGAAGCCGCTCCAGAAACGGTCGCTGTCGATGCCGGTCCCCGGCAGAACTTTGTCTTCGATGAAGCGGTATAAAACAGTGGCGACCTGAAGGTTGTGGCAGTGGATGCGTGTGGTCAAGGTATGGGCCTCCTGTTGCTATCGGCAATGCCGTTCACTTTTGAAAATCAATTCGCACTGAGTGTGTCCAAGTACTACCACTGGCGGCCTGGTGGTCTGTCCGGGCCAGACGCACCCGGTGGTTTCATGCTTCCTTGTCCAGGAGTCGCACCAGCCCGATAAAATCATCATTGGACCACCCGGCGGACATCCCCTGATCGTAGATGTTATTGAGATGTTCGGTTTGTTCAAGTGTCAGCGAAAGCTCCGCAGCGGTTTCGATTGCCAGCCGGAGATCTTTTGCCATGTTTTTCAGAGAAAACTGCGGGCTGTAATCGTGCTGGCGCAATTTGGGTTTTTTGAGATCAGACACACCGGAATGTGAAGCATTACGGTCCAGGGCACTGAAATAGATGTCGTCCGGAATCCCCGCCTTCCTGCACAATATGAGGCTTTCGCACAGCATTTGGGCAACTCCGGCGATGTTGACATTCATGGCTAGCTTCAGCGTGGAAGCGGAACCCAGCGGCCCAATGTGCAAAATGGCGCTCGATATGGGTTCGAGAATAGGACGCGCCTTCTCGATTATTTCGGGATCGCCGCCCAAATAATAAACCGTCTGCCGTTGTTCGGCCGCGATTTTGCTCCCGGTAAATGGCGCTTCGAGATACCATGCCCCGGTTCCCTGCACTTGTTCGGCAAAAAGGCGCGTCCATTTGGCGGAGATTGTGCTCGATTGGATAACCAACTGCCCGGGCCCGAGTTTGGATTTTATTTGCTCCAGGATGGTCTGAACGGCAGGCGGGTCGGTGACAAGGATGAATATCACGTCAGCCTGATCCACAGCATCCTGGATGGCGGCATAATAGTTGGGAAAGTCTTTCGGTGTCCGGTTCCAGCACCGCACCGTATGTCCGTCGGCGATCAGATTTTTCGCCCACGTACTTCCGATGATTCCCAAACCCAAAACAGAGATATTCCTTGTTGACATTTTTTCCAATCATCCATCAATGGCATCTGAAATGCGATTAAGAACGACATTACCCTTCCATGATTATCTTTTCGGAAATTTCTTCCCGGATAATATTTTCAGGAACGAAACTAGTCAATGATAATCTTTTGGCACAGAAATAACCGTTATTATGTGTAGTGGATTTTTATTTACCTGATAATCCCCCTTGGGATTCTCCACTATTCTTACAATCCTCTGCGTCTTTCGAAATTATTCTGTAAAATCCACACGGTTGAAACAGGGACGATTCAGGTGAGCGATTAATACAGGGTCAATTATGAAAATTCACGAATACCAAGGTAAAGAAATATTGCGTCAATTTGGCGTACCAACTCCACGGGGCATAGCTTGTTTCAGTGTTGATGAGGCAGTGGCTGCGGCCCAGCAATTGGGCGGTTCGGTGTGGGTGGTGAAAGCCCAGATTCATGCCGGCGGACGAGGCAAGGGCGGCGGTGTGAAAGTGGCGAAGTCGCTGGATCAGGTACGCGAATACGCGGGCCAGATTCTGGGCATGCAACTGGTAACCCATCAGACCGGCGCTGAAGGGCAGAAAGTCAGGCGCTTGCTGATCGAGGAAGGCGCTGCCATCGTCAAGGAATATTACGTTGCCGCAGTGATAGACCGCAGCAAACAGCGCGTGGTGCTGATGGCGAGCAGCGAGGGAGGCATGGACATTGAACATGTTGCCGCGCACACTCCGGAAAAAATTCACAAGATATGGATAGACCCGGTAGCGGGCCTGACCGATGCCGAATCGGACGATATTTCGCGCAAAATAGGCATACCCGAGGCGGCGCTGGTTGAAGCGCGCGATGTCCTCAAAGGTTTGTATCGCGCTTTCGTTGAAAAGGACGCGATGCTGGCGGAAATCAATCCGCTGGTTCTTACGGGCGACCAGCATGTGCGGGCATTGGATGCAAAATTCAATTTCGACAGCAATGCGCTGTATCGCCGTCCTGATATTGTCGCGTATCGCGACCTTGATGAAGAAGATCCCGCTGAAATCGAAGCTTCGAAATTCGATCTCAGTTACATCCCGCTCGACGGAAACATCGGCTGTCTGGTGAATGGCGCGGGGCTGGCGATGGCAACCATGGATATCATCAAGTTATACGGCGGCAGCCCGGCCAACTTCCTTGATGTGGGCGGTGGCGCAACCACGGAGAAAGTTACCGAGGCATTCAAGCTGATGCTGAAAAATCCCAATCTGCGGGCCATTCTGGTGAATATTTTCGGCGGTATCATGCGCTGCGATGTGATCGCCGAAGGGGTGGTGGCAGCGGCACGCGAGGTGCATCTGAACGTGCCTCTGGTGGTGCGCTTGGAAGGCACGAATGTGGAACTGGGCAAAAAAATTCTGGCTGATTCCGGCCTGCCGATTATTTCCGGCAGCGATATGGCGGATGCGGCTGAAAAGGTTGTAGCTGCTGCGAAGGGAAATTAATAATGGCAATCCTGATTAACAAAAACACAAGAGTAATGACCCAAGGCATGACCGGCAAGGTCGGTCAGTTTCATACGATCAACAGCAAGGCCTATGCGAATGGCGCACAGTGTTTCGTCGCGGGTGTAACGCCGGGTAAAGCGGGACAAAGCTTCGAAGGCATCCCTATTTACAACAGCGTGAAGGATGCCAAGGCGCAGACCGGCGCCACGGTGTCGGTAATTTATGTGCCGCCTCCCTATGCCGCTGCCGCGATTGACGAAGCCGTCGAAGCCGATCTGGATCTGGTAATCTGCATCACCGAAGGCATCCCGGTACACGACATGCTGAAAACGCGTTACAAGATGCAGGGCAAACGTACTGTGCTGATCGGGCCGAACTGTCCGGGACTGATTACTCCGGAAGAAATCAAGATCGGCATCATGCCGGGCCACATTCATAAAAAAGGTCGCATCGGCGTGGTGTCACGCTCCGGCACGTTGACCTATGAGGCGGTGGGTCAACTCTCCGCCCTGGGGCTGGGGCAATCTTCCTGTGTCGGTATCGGCGGTGATCCGATTAACGGCTTGAAGCATATAGATGTGTTGAAACTGTTCAACGACGACCCGGAAACCGATGCGGTCATCATGGTGGGTGAGATTGGCGGCACCGACGAAGAAGAATGCGCGCGCTGGATCAAGGACAACATGCGTAAACCGGTGGTCGGGTTCATTGCGGGCATTACCGCGCCGCCAGGCAAGCGCATGGGACATGCCGGGGCAATCATTTCCGGCGGCCAGGGCGGCGCCGAAGACAAATTGGCGGTGATGGAAGAATGCGGCATCCACATTACCCGCAACCCGGCCGATATGGGTAAAGTGATGCGTCGTCTTATCTCGTAATTGCGTCGCGGAACGGGGATTGCTCACAATTTGGGCATCCCCGTTTTTGATTAGCTTTCGCTTCAAATAGAAAATTCGTGTAGGGTGCAATAAGCCTGTCCTGAGCGCAGTCGAAGGGCGTAGTGCATTGAACCGCATGAAAATACATACGGCGCTACGCGTGCTGCGTTTTATCCGAGCTACGACATCTATAATGGTTTACCAATAATCACACTGCCTTAATAAATTCCAATGCATCGGCTGGGCTGACGATGCGAATACCCTTGTATTGAGCGCCAAGGCTGTGCAGGTGTTTGTCGCCCGAGACGATAAAATCCGCTTGTTCCGCCACGGCGCAGGCGACGACATGGTCATCGTCCGGGTCGTTCTCAATTACACGCGGCACATTGTCTGGCACAACCATGTGCGCCATGCGCCGCAATTCCCCGACGATGCTCAGCGGTGTCAAACCGGCTTGAGCCAAGCGCGCGGCGAATTTCTCGCGGGAGAGCACTTCAAACAATTCCGCCAGTAGCACGGTGCTGCTGCACATTTCGAAAGCTTGTGTTCTTGCTCCGTCGAGCAGGCGACGCGGCGGACCGCCTGCCGAGATTACGCCAGAGACCAGCGTGTTAGTATCGAGCACAACCCGCACGATCAAGTGCGCTGCGCTGCCCGTTCTTGGCGGGCTGCCTGAATCTCGGCGTTGATCTCATCATCGGAGAGCGGGGGCAGGTTCAATGCGTCAAGTTTGGCGAGCGATTCACCCAGTCGTATTCCAGCAGCGGAGCGCATCTCGCGCGCTGCTAAAAACTCCACAAAATCTTCCACCTCGGCCAGCCGCTGCGGAGGCAGTTGTTGCAGTTTCAGAATCAGTGCAGGGGCTATTGCGATCATCTTAATCTCCTCAAGCTGTCGATCAAGTTAATCATAGCAATATTGGGGGCAGAGTAACACTATAAAAGCGACATTTTGTTAGCGGCGTCGGCTCTTAAACTACTTGTTGCGCTCACCTTCCCGCCACGGCGACGGGAATGCGTTGCCTGCCAAACTGCTTCTCAAATCTACCGAAATGGCCTGCCAATGCGTTACCGCATTTTGGACAGGCTCCAATTTCTGTCAAAATATATTCGTTGATTTGGTACCAGTCGCGCACGATCAGCGGAGTGTGGCACGATGCGCAGAACGTAGTGCCGCCTCCGATGTCGTGCACGTTGCCGGTATAGACATGGTGCAGGCCGGCATCCAGCGCGATGCGGCGGGCGCGGGTCAAAGTGGCGGGCGGTGTGGGCGGTACGTCCCTCATCTTCCAGTCCGGGTGGAAAGCGGAAAAGTGCAGCGGTACATCCGGCCCCAATTCCTGCATGACCCATTTTGTCAGGGCCGCAAGTTCCGCATCGGAATCGTTGAAGCCGGGGATCAGCAGGGTGGTGATTTCCAGCCAGCAATCGGTGTCGTGGTGGACATACACCAGTGTATCCAGCACCGGCTGCAAATGTGCGCCGGTAAGCTTGACGTAGAATTCATCGGTGAAACCTTTGAGGTCGATGTTGGCGGCATCCATTTTGGCGTAGAACTCACGCCTCGGCGCTGCATGAATGTAACCGGCGGTCACGGCCACGGTCTTCAGTCCCTGCTCATGGCAGGCGTCCGCCGAATCCAGCGCATACTCAAAAAATACTACCGGGTCGTTGTAGGTAAAAGCCACGCTCTTGCTGCCGTGCGCCGTTGCTGACCGGGCAATGGCTTGCGGTGTCGCCCGATCCATCACGCGGTCCATATCGCGTGATTTTGAAATATCCCAATTCTGGCAGAACTTGCAGGCCAGATTGCACCCGGCAGTGCCAAACGAAAATACGCTGGAACCGGGAAAGAAATGATTGAGCGGCTTTTTTTCGATAGGGTCAATGCAGAAACCGGACGAACGGCCATAAGTGGTAAGTACCATCTGCCCATCCGCCATGCCGCGAACGAAACAGGCACCCCGCTGCCCCTCGTGCAGCTTGCAGTCGCGCGGGCAGATGTCGCATTGCAGGCGTCCGTCGTCCAGCTGGTGCCAGTGTTTGGCCGGGTGGTGCTGATCTGCAAGAATGGGAGCATCCATTTGGGTACCTTTAAAAATTCAGAGTTCGCCCAAATGCAAGGCGCGGGAAAAATTTTGCAGCGCCACATATAGGTGATTGTAAGCAAGAAATTTTTTCAGCAACGCAGCAGTTGGGATGAAATGTGGATTTTTAAAGGTAAGCATGCTTCACTCTTTCCATTTCTCCACGGTATAGCGCGAGAGTTTTACCTCAGGCGACCAGAAATCTGCGGGCAGGCCTGCTTTTTGTTTCAGATGCGCGATGAACTGCTGCGGCTGCGGCAATTGTTCCCACACTTGTGGCAGGAATGTGCTGCGATACCGTCCATACTGGAATATCACTCCGTCCACATTGGGGCGCAGCTGCGCCAGCGCATCGGCCTCGTTCCTGAAGACCATTACCTGAGGCGGCGACAGCAGCGAAACCTCGACCTTGGTGATGTCGAGTTCCGCCGCGCTCAGCGGCATAAAACGCGGGTCATGCAGGGCGGCGGACACGGCGTTGCTCCTGACGTCATCAAGCAGAGGGCGGTGAGCTTCAAGTGAACCGATGCAGCCGCGCAATGCACCGTGTTGGGTGAGGGTGACAAAGCAGGCGCCATGCTCGGCCAGCCACGGCGCGGTTTCGTCCGTTTTTTTGGGCACATTCAGCGCGCAGGAAATTGCGGCGCGCGCAATCGGCAGCAGAACTTTTCCATACTCAGTGGTCGTAGCCTGCATATTCAATCTCCCACAAATGAGGAAGGTCAAAGGATAGCATAATGGTTGGGGATGTAACTCAAATCAGCGGTCGACACCTGCTTCCCCTTAATTGCTTCATGGTTAGGCGGTTAGGGTGTTTGCACCTTTACCGTCGCCAGCCTCGCGATGAGCCTATAATCGAGTGGTCAAAAGTGTTCAGTATAAATTTGACATCGGGAACAGTCTATTGGCTAAAGGTAGAATGAAACATGGCAACGGCACATGAAATACTAGCGGTAGCGGAGAAGGCATTAGTGCAGGCTGAGGCAGTGAAGCTGGCTGCGATTAAAGCAGTAGAACTGGCACAGGAAGCGGTGAAACTGGAAGCTGCGGGAGTGGCGGCAGAGCTTTTGATAGTAGCTGCGGAGGTGGCTGCGAAGGCAGTCAAAGCTGCGGAGGTGGCAGCTCTTGAAGCATGGGAAGTGGCGGCAACAAGGGCTTTAGAGCGTTCTATTGAGGCAGGGAAAGGCAAGGTCGGGGGGGGGGGGGGCTGATAGCGACGTTAAGCAGAGCACGCTCTGTACGTAGCACGGCGTTGCCGCTGCGCACGCTAAGCAACAATCATTTTCCCTTAATAACTTTAGCCGTGAATGAATAGTAGTTATTTCATGTATCTGAGTTGTGTCGAGTTCGTACGAAAACGGCCTATAAACAGCCTTACAATCATCGGACGGTATATGCCAGAAAATGAGTTGTCGAACTGCAAGCGAAAATCCGAGTTTCGGTACGTTGAAGTGCCGCAAGGGGTCGAAGGCCCTTGATGAACGACGGCTAACGAATTCCGTTTACATAAAACTCTGGTTGTACTGTTAACTTCTCGGCTATTTTTCCGGCAAGCCTCCTACACCATGACGCTCGATTGGCAAGATGGCATGCCATATTCATCGCGCTTCGGCGATGTGTATTTTTCCGCCGATTCCGGTCTTGAAGAAACACGCCATGTGTTCCTGCAAGGCAACCGGCTGGCGGAGCGTTTTGCTGCTTTGTCAGCGGGGGAAAGCTTTACCATCGGCGAGACGGGCTTCGGCACGGGCCTGAATTTTCTTTGTGCATGGATACTCTTCGAACAGGCCGGGTTGCCGGGTGCAAGCCTGGATTTCTTCAGCATCGAGAAATTTCCGCTGGGAGATGACGAGTTGCGCGCTGCGCTTATGCTGTGGCCGGAATTGGGTAACAGCGCAGAGGATCTGCTGAAACGATGGCGACGCCGCGTGCCGGGCTGGAACCGCTGGTCATTCGCCGGAGGTCGTGTGCGGCTGACTCTGGCAATCGGCGATGTTGCTGAAGTTCTGCCGCAACTGCAAGGCGGCGCAGTGGATGCGTGGTTCCTTGATGGGTTTTCTCCGGCCAGGAATCCCGAGATGTGGGGCGGGGAAGTGCTATCCGGCATCGCGCGCGCATCGCGTTCAGCGGCGACATTTGCAACCTATACCAGCGCGGGCTGGGTGCGGCGCGGTTTGCAGCAGGCCGGATTTACCGTGGAAAGGGTACCGGGCTACGGGCGCAAGCGCGAGATGATGCAGGGGGAACACTCTGCGCAAACCACCGTTCACAATAAAGCCCCCCGAACCGCTATCATCATTGGCGGCGGAGTGGCCGGCTGTGCGGCGGCACACGCGCTGGCCGCACGCGGGGTGGCGGTGACGTTGCTCGAAAGCGCGCCGCAATTGGCGAGTGCGGCCTCGGGCAACCCGCGAGGCATTCTGCATGCGCGTTTCGGCGCAGGCGACAATCCGTTGAACCGTTTCGTGCTGGCAGCTTACGGACATGCGCTGGCACTGTTTGACGAGGTATTGCCGGTGGATGAAGAATTGCGGGCTGAATGCGGCCTGTTGCAACTGGATTTTTCGCCGGATGAAAGCAAGCGCATTGCACGTCTCGCCCAGTGTGAATGGCCTGCGCATCTGTTGCGTTTTGTCGATGCCGGACAGGCGTCGGAGCTGACGGGAATGAGGATGGTACACGGCGGGCTGTGGTTTCCCGGAGGCGGCTGGATCGTGCCGCCGGCGTTATGTGCACGGCTGACTGATGACTCGCGCATCGAACAGTGTCTGGCCCACACGGTGGATACGTTGACCCGGACGGATACAGGCTGGCGGGTGGCCGGGCGCGAAGGGCAAGGCGCGACATGGTCGATCGAGGCAGATGTGATTGTGGTGTGTTGCGCACATTCGGCGCTGGCGTTGGAACAATTCTCGCACTTTCCGCTTACACCGGTGCGCGGACAGATTAGCCTGCTACCTGCGACTGTTGCCAGCCAGCCACTGCGGACAGTGGTCTGCGGCGACGGGTATTGTGCGCCGGCGCTGGCTGGCGCGCATGTGACTGGTGCGACTCATGCCTTCGTGGAAGAGTCGCTTGAGGTGCGAATATCCGACCATGTTGCTAACCTGGCAAAGCTGGCTGCCTTCGCACCGGCCTTGCGCGAGGCGCTGGGTGAGCCCGATATCGGGCAGTTGGGGGGCAGGGCTGCGGTGCGCTGTTCTGCTCCCGGCGCGATGCCGCTGGTGGGCAAGGTGCAGGACGGGCTGTATTGCAGTCTGGCGCACGGAACTCGCGGTCTGCTCACGGGCGGGTTGGCCGGGGAAACGGTTGCGGCCATGGTATGTGGAAAGTTGTCGCCACTACCGGCTCCCATCCTTTGCGCGCTGGCGCCGCTTTCCAGAACGAAAGGCACACAGACGGATTAGTTCATTGTCAACATTCCGCATTCCATTCCACATCCGGATATTTGACGATGCGCAATTGTCTCAATATGCTGTACTACTGATTACACTCCGGTGATCCCATGGAACTCCAATTAAAAAATCGTCAGGATTTGAAAGCACGTGCGTTGCTGCTGGGCGACCGGCTGGATTTGAAATTGTTCAAGATCGCCGATTGCCTGGCGACCACGCCGTTGACACTGGAAGTGGACGCTGCCGGCGGCATTGCGGTGTTGTTCCGTTATGGCGTGGTGGTGCTGTTCGGGGTCAAGAGTGTGGACGAGATGCGCTTCATTGAGACACTCAAGCCGCTGCTGACCAATGCCTATCAGATACCCGAAATAGAGGAACTGGAAATCCATTGCGGAAGGAACAGCATCGGCGTACAGAGCGGGGCAGTTTCGCTGGACGAGGTTACACTGGAGAAATTGCAGGTCATTGCCGATGCACTGAGCAAGAATCTGGTGCTTACGCTCTACGAGAAAAAAGTTGCCAGCGAATTCGACAAGATCGAGCCGTTGGCGCAGGAATTGGCCACACATGGAAAAGTGAGCGCAGATTCCAGGAAGCTGTTGTCCAAGATCGGGTCAATGCTGTTGATCGAGCACCGTATGGTGGGACGCGCCGAAATCGGCGACAAGCCGGAGACGTTATGGAATTTTCCCCAGCTCGAAGGGTTGTATGCCAGTCTTGAGGATGAATTCGAGCTGAAGGAGCGGCAATCTGCGCTTGACCGCAAACTGGGGCTGATCTCGGACACGGCGCAAACCCTTGCAGATGTGTGGGACAACAAGCAACTGCACAAACTGGAATGGTATGTGATCGGCCTGATTATCTTTGAAATTGTCATCAGTCTGTTTGAATTGGGTGACAAGTTCTTAAGATAATGCGGGCAAATAACGACAAGTTTGAATTATCTTGAAGTTGAGGTTTATTTTGGGTATAGAATCAAATCAAGCGGCAGTGTAAAGTTTCAAGATTTCTTTAACGTGAAACTCGCGTAGCGAGATCCCATCCGCTCTCCTTAGGGAAAAGCAGGAGTGGGTGAAACGGGCAACGCATGTTTGGTTATCATGGGCGACGCATTAGCCCTGTCTGGTACGCCAACTATTCATTTGAGGGAAATTTGGATATTCACAATCTGATTATTGGCCGTAATTCGTCCGTACCGAACCGGTATTTTCTTGCTGTCGGCATTTTTATTGCCGCTCTTGGCCTGAGGTTTGTTGTGCTGCCGGTTGAAGCAGGGCTGGCCTTCCTGTTTTTCTATCCGGGAACGGCGATTGCGGCTCTATTCTGCGGCCTGTTGCCGACCCTGCTTTACATCCTTATTTCGGCACTTGCCGGCGCCTATGTTTTTTTTCCTCCCTATTGGGCTTTTGGCGGTAATGCGGTCGTGCCAACTGTTGCTTTTATTGTCTCGGCAACCACCATTCTCCTGATCGTTGCATTTTACCAATCCCGTGTCTCCCGTCAGACACAAATGCTGGAAAAGGAAAGCCAGAAAAATCTTGCGCTGCTTCGGAACGCCAGTGACGGCATTCACATCCTCGATGCTGACGGTAATGTTATAGATGCAAGTGATTCATTTTGTGCCATGCTGGGCTACCGGCGGGACGAAGTAATCGGCTTGAATGTTTCATGCTGGGAAGAAAAATTCAAAGGCGTCGAACTTATAGAAGTGGTCAGGCAACTTTACGCACAACAAGGAAGAAGCCAGTTTGAGACTTGCCACCGGCGTAAAGATGGAAGCGTTTTTGACGTGGAAGTCAGCAGCTTTCCGCTTGAACTGGACGGTAAAGCAGCATTGTATTGTTCCTCGCGCGACATTACGGAACGCAAGGAAACAGATAATAATTTACGTATTGCCGCTACTGCATTTGAATCCCAGGAAGGCATCTCTATTACGGATGCAAATGCAAAAATCCTGCGGGTGAACCGGGCATTTACTACCATCACCGGTTACACCGCAGAAGAAGCCGTTGGCAAAAATCCGAAAATACTTAGCTCAGGCCGTCATGATGCCAGTTTTTATTCTGCCATGTGGGCAAGCATCAAACAAAATGGATACTGGGAAGGCGAAATCTGGAACAAGCGCAAAAACGGTGAAATCTATCCGGAGCATCTCACTATCTCGGCAGTAAATGACTCGACCGGAGTGGTTACAAATTACGTCGCCACGCTCACAGATATCACCATGAGCAGGGCGGTCGCGGATGAAATCAAACATCTCGCTTTCTATGATCTTCTTACACGGCTGCCGAACAGGCGACTGCTCATTGATCGGCTTCAACAAGCACTGGTTTCCAGCACGCGAAGCGGCCGGTCAGGTGCGCTGTTGTTTATCGACCTGGATGATTTCAAGACGCTTAACGACACGCACGGGCATGACATAGGGGACTTGCTGCTGCAACAAGTTGCGCAACGGCTTGAGTCCTGTGTTCGGGAAGGCGATACGGTTGCGCGTCAGGGTGGCGACGAATTTGTGGTGATGCTGGAAGACTTGAGCAAAGACCCCCTTGAGGCAGCGGGACAGACAGAAGCGGTTGGGAATAAGATTCTCGGAACTCTCAACCAGCCTTACCTGCTTGCCTCGCACGAACACCACAATACACCCAGTATCGGTGCGACCCTGTTCAACAATACTCACCCGCAGTCGATAGATGAACTGTTGAAGCAAGCGGACATCGCCATGTATCAGGCCAAGAAAGACGGACGCAATAACCTGCACTTCTTTGACCCGCAAATGCAGGAAACCGTCAATGCCCGTTCAGCAATCGAAAGTGAATTGCGCAAAGCAATTGATAACCGTCAATTCCATCTGTATTACCAAATCCAGGTCGACCATGACCGGCGCCCGTTAGGTGCGGAGGCATTGATTCGTTGGATACACCCCGGGCGGGGCTTGATTTCTCCCGCAGAATTCATACCCATAGCCGAAGAAACCGGTTTGATACATCCCATCGGATGGTGGGTGCTCAAAACAGCTTGCGCCCAGATCAAGGCATGGCAGAATCAACCCCACACTTGTGATCTTGTTTTGTCGGTCAACGTAAGTGCCCGACAATTCCATAAGGCCGATTTCGCGGATCAAGTAAAAACTGCCATGCAGTTATACGACATCAACCCGAAACTGTTGAAACTGGAACTTACCGAAGGCATGTTGCTGGAGAACATTGACACCACGATAGCAACCATGTCTGCATTAAGGGATTGCGGGGTAGGCTTTTCGCTGGATGATTTCGGCACCGGCTATTCATCTCTCCAATACCTGAAAAGATTGCCGCTCAATCAGCTCAAAATCGACCAGTCGTTCGTGCGGGATATTGTCGCGGATAGCAGTGATAAAGCAATTGTGAACACCATTATTGCCATGGCGCACAGTTTGAATCTGGAGGTTATTGCCGAAGGGGTGGAAACGGAAGATCAACGGCAAATTCTTCATCTCAATGGCTGCAATCGCTACCAGGGTTATCTGTTTGGCAAACCGGTGCCGATTGAGGTGTTTGAGAGCATCCTCACGCGGGACCGAAATCGGATAGAGTAAAACCATGAATAAAAAACTAGCCATACAAACTGCCCAAATCCGCCTTATGTTCTCTACGAGCAACATAACGCAGATTACCAGCGTCGTTCTTGCCGCCATTTTCTCTTATATGCTGCGGGCCGTGATTGATTCAGCTTTGGTTCTTGGATGGTTTTCCCTGGTTGTGTTGATTGCGCTATCACGGACTGTTCTCGCCATATCTTTCGGGCGCTCGGTAGCGGCTGACAATAAAGCGACTCATTTCTGGTTGTTAAGCTTTCGTCTTGGTGTATTGTTTTCCGGTATCGCATGGGGTTCGGCCAGTCTTCTGCTATTTCCCTCAGGCCATATAGAGCATCAGGCATTTATAGCTGCCATGCTGTGCGGTTTGTCGGCGGGTGGCCTGGTTTCCTACTCGTCCGACCTGCCTAGCGGAATCGTATACATCGTATCAGTTCTCTCGCCGCTAATAATTCGCTTGTTTGTTACGGGCGATAGTTTATCTGTGGCAATGAGCATAGCATTATTGCTGTATCTCGGTTTCATGATCATGAGCTTGCGGTTCATGAATCGGAACGTAACCGAGAATATCGGATTGCATCTGGAAGCAGCCGAGCGCGAGCAACGATATCGTTTATTACTGAACCATTCGCCGGTTGGAATTATGCATTACAACTCCAGCCTGATCATTACTTATTGCAACGAGCGCTTTGCCAATATCCTGCACAACTCTGAGGAACGACTGGTTGGGCTGGACATGAATACACTCAAGGATCAATCTATTCTGCCATCTTTGAGAAAGGTTCTGGAAGGTGGATTGGGCTATTACGAAGGCCAATACAAGGCCACCCTGAGCGATGCCAACGCATGGATAGCGATGACTTGCGCACCCTCGCTGGATGGCGAAGGAAAGATTACGGGCGGTGTGGCTATCGTTCAGGACATTACAGAACGCAAATCTGCCGAAAATCAAGTTATTGAGAATGAGCAGCGTCTGCTCTCCATTCTTAATGTCAGCCCCATCGCTGTCAGAATTGCCGTCAAACGCGGTCAACAAGTAGTATTTTTTAACCCCCGGTATGCCGATCTGATCAAAAACACTGCCGCAACGGGTGACGATCCAAAAAAATATTACGCCAGTGCTAAAGAATACGAAGAGATACTCGATGAAGTGGAACGCGGCAATACTATTATTGACCGCCAGATCAAGTTGCGCATCCCTGACGGATCAACCGCGTGGGTGCTGGCTTCATACATGCCCATACAATATCAGGGCGAAGTTGCAATACTTGGCTGGTTCTACGATATTACCCAAAGCAAGCAGGTCGAAAACGCTTTGAGGGAAAGCGAGGAGAAATTGCGCAGTCTCTACGAATTGTCACCGCTGGGAATTGCTTTGACTGACATGGAAGGCCGTTACGTGGAGTTCAATGAATCGTTCCGGCGTATTTGCGGCTATCGCGATGATGAATTGAAAGCCCTTGACTACTGGACGCTCACCCCCAGGAAATACGAGGCTGATGAAGTGCGGCAACTGGAGTCGCTGGCTAAAACCGGCCGGTATGGCCCCTATGAAAAAGAATATGTGAGAAAAGACGGCACGCTGGTTCCCCTCTGCCTGAATGGTTTGACGATGCCGGGCCGTGATGGGCAGCAATACATCTGGTCCATCGTCGAGGACATTACCGAACGCAAGCGGGCTGAAACTGCGCTGCATGAATCTCACCAGCAAATGTATTCGCTCCTTAATTCAATGGCGGAGGGTGCTTATGGTGTCGACGTAAATGGCAACTGCACATTTGTAAACCAATCATTTTTGCGTATTCTCGGGTATCAACAGGCTGATGAAATCATTGGGAAACCTATACATCAACTGATTCACCATTCACACCCGGATGGCAGTCCTTATCCGGAACCGGAATGCAAAATGTCAAATGCATATCGCCACGGTCGGGAAATTCACATTTCTGACGAGGTGTTCTGGAAAAAAGATAACAGTGCCGTACCTGTGGAGTATTGGGCACAGCCTATCCTGGTGGATGGCGTGATACAGGGTGCAGTTGCCACTTTCATTGACATTACCGAACGCAAGTTGGCGGAAGCGCAGATACAGAATCTTGCCTTCCATGATGCATTGACGCAACTCCCCAATCGTCGCCTGTTAAACGACAGGTTGAGCCAAACTATTGCTGCCAGTAAACGTAATGGTCGTTATGGTGCGCTGATGTTTCTGGATTTGGACAACTTTAAGCCGCTTAATGATCTGCACGGCCATAACGTGGGTGATCTGCTTCTGATCGAAGTGGCGCGCCGGATCAGCAATTGCATACGCGAAACCGACACCGTGGCCCGTTTTGGGGGAGATGAGTTCGTGGTAATGCTTGGTGAGCTGGATGAGGATAAATCGGAATCCACCACACAGGCCGGCCTTGTTGCGGAAAAAATCCGCAACACTTTGGCAGAGCCATATCTCCTGACTATCCAGCAAGAGGGGCGGCCGGAAAGCACGGTTGAACATCATTGCTCAGCAAGTATGGGTGCGGTATTGTTTAACTCCGATTCAAACCGGGAAAACATCCTGAAGTCTGCCGATATGGCGATGTACCGGGCTAAAGAGTCGGGGCGTAATTGTGTCGTGGTCGACTACCATGACAGCAGTGATGCAATGGCGGTTGATCAAACCGGCAGGATGTTGAAACTGAACTGGAATGATTCCTACGAGTGCGGAGAACCCATCATTGATCAGGAGCACCGCGAACTATTTGAACTTGCCAATACGCTGATTGAGTCTGCATTTGCACGGGATGAAAATCCCCAACGGTTTGATTCTGCCATGGGGGAACTGCTTGCACATGCGGTACAACATTTCGCTGATGAGGAAACTATTCTTGCCCGGCATCACTACGTTGATATTGATGCCCATGCACGCGCCCACAAGGTGCTGATAGAACACGCGCTGCAACTTCGCGACGCGGCAGCCGCAGGAGGCGTCACGATAGGCGAGTTGGTGAATTTTATTGCAAACGAAGTAGTCGCACAGCACATGCTCAAAACAGACCGCAAATTCTACCCGATGTTTCAAGAAGGACGGAGTTCACCGGCAAACTGATTCTGACAGGAGTTTATTTCAGTGTCCGGAGAATCGCGGGGAGTTTCATGCGATGTTCACTTTAATCTCACCAACGCATATTCCATACTGTCCGAGAGCGCGCGCCAACTGGCTTCGATAATGTTGGGGCTGGCGCCGACGGTGGTCCAGGCTTCGGTGCCGCTCTGGAAATCAATCAGTACACGGGTTGCCGAGGCGGTGCCGGTGGCACTATCCAATATGCGCACCTTGTAGTCGGTCAGGCGCACGGTTTCCAGAATAGGATAGGCGCCGATCAGGGCGTTGCTCAATGCGGTAGCCAAGGCATTAACCGGGCCATTGCCTTCGGCGGCGGTAAATTTTACTTCGTTTCCCACTTTGATCTTGACCGTCGCTTCCGTCAACAGGCCCCGGCTTTGGCGGCGTTCCGTGATCACAAAGAAATCGACCAGTTCGAAGGGATGGATATAGTCGGGGCGCAGGCGATGCAGCATCAATTCCACGCTTGCCTCGGCGGCCTCGAAAGTGAAGCCTTCGTGTTCAAGATGTTTGATGTGGTTCAGCACGCGTTGCGCCGCTTCCCGGTTGAGGTCAATGCCCATGGCTTGGGCCTGAAAGAGGATATTGCCGCGCCCGGAAAGCTCGGAAATGACTTGGCGCATCTCGTTTCCCACCAGCGCGGGGTCAATATGCTGGTAGCTGTCGCGCGCTTTGAGCATGGCCGCGACATGGATGCCGCCCTTGTGGGCGAAGGCGCTGGAACCGGTGTAGGGGGTGTGGTCGTCAAGCTTGAGATTGACCACTTCCGCAATATAGCGGGAAAGCCGGGTCAAATCCCGCAGGTGTTCCGGGGCGATGACCTGACGGTTCATCTTGAGTTGCAGGTTGGCCAGAATCGTAACCAGGTTTGCGTTGCCGACCCGCTCGCCGTAACCATTAATGGTACCCTGTACTTGCCGGCAGCCGCCTTGCACGGCAGCCAGCGAATTGGCGACTGCGCAGCCGCTGTCGTTGTGGCAGTGCACGCCGAGCGGTGTCCTTATACGCTGCGCAACTGCACGCACGATCTCTTCAACTTGCCAGGGAAGATTTCCCCCGTTGGTTTCGCACAGCACCAGCCAATCCGCACCGGCACCGGCAGCAGCTTCCAGCGTCGCCATGGCAAATTCCCGATTGGCTAGGAAACCGTCGAAAAAATGCTCGGCATCGAAGATGACTTCGCGCCCCTTGGACTTCATGTAGGCCACGCTCTCGCGGATCATCGCCAGATTTTCTTCCGGCGTGGTGGTGAGTACCTGGCTTACATGGTAGTCCCAGCTTTTACCTACCAGCGTGACAACCGGAGTCGCGGCATCAAGCAGCGCCTGCAGGTTGGCATCCTGTTCGCACTGTCTGTGTTTATGACGGGTGCTGCCGAAAGCGGCCAGCTTGGCGGTGCCGAGATCAAGCTTGGCCGCACGTGTGAAAAATTCTGCGTCCTTGGGATTGGAACCCGGCCAGCCACCTTCGATGTAATGGATACCGAAATCGGCAAGGCGCTTGGCGATGTTGAGCTTGTCTTCAATCGACAGGGAAATGTCTTCGCGCTGCGTGCCGTCCCGCAGGGTGGTGTCATAAAGAAATACTTGTGGCATGGTGTGATTGTACATAAATTACAGGCGGGATGGGTGGCGAAGGACGGTTCAACGAAAAGTGCATTTGAATCTGCATCGGATTTGAGGGATCAGGGAACCTTCACCGGAAACTACCATTTCAAAAATGTTCTTCCCAGTCCAAAGCCTGCAATACCGAAGGCTATCATCGGCAAATAATGCCACTCGACAACATGCATGATCGAGTCGTTTATCTCATACAGCCTGAGCCACAATGCTCCGATGCTGAAGGCTGCGAGCAGTGCGGTGCTGCCCGCCCAGTGATAATGCGTGCTGGCAAATTTTCGCATTGCGTAGAGTGTCCAGACTGTCGGCAACAGCGAAAACAGTGCGATACCGATAGTGCATTCAAAGCTGTGGACGGGCAGGGGGGCAGGCGGGTTGTCAGCCTGCCATGCCAGAAACATTACCAGCACAAATAACACAAATGCCATAACCGGCGCAAATGCAAGCCGGCGCATCTGGTGCATATCGGGAAACGACAGTAATGCTGCACTGACCGAAGTGGCAATGAAAATGCCGCCAAGTGCCATGACTTCAGCAACAAACCATGGCTCATGCAGTTTAATCGCCATGTCCGGACGCAAACCCATGAACATAAGCGACACTAAAAGGTAGGCCACTGACCATCCCATCCATTTGAGACTGAGCAGATAAGGATGGGGAGCCGGCTTCACTGCCGTTGTATCCTGTGCCAGCGTGTCAATAAGCTCTTCGATATTTACCATTATCGTTCCAGTTTCTTTCTTAATACTTTGTAGGCGCGGTGCGCCGCGACTTTCACGGCGGACTCATTCATGCCCATTTTTTCCGCCACTTCTTTGGCGGTGTAGCCCTCCTGATGCATCAGTTGCAGTATCGTTGCCTGTTTTTCCGGGAGCTTTTGGACTTCCACACTGATTGATTCGTAACTGATGCCGGTTTCGGTTACATGTTCGGGCAAACTTTCTTCCAGCTCCGACAATTCGACAGCATGGTGGAGCTGGTCGGAATAGTGTGCACGCAAATAATCCTGCAAACGGAACTTGGCGATGGCGTACACCCAGGGTTTATAGGCGCGCTTGCCGTCGTAGGTATGGCGGGCTTTATGGATGGAGATCAATATTTCCTGCAACAAATCTTCCACTTCGTTGGTGAAGCTGAGGCGTTTCGCAAGGAATGGACGCAGGAAGCGCGAGGTTTCCCGCAACAGGCCTGCATAGGCGCGCTGGTCCCCATTCTGGGACTGTCTCATCAACGCTGCAAAATTGTCGGTTTGATCTGTCATCAAATTCGGTAAATCTTTTGTAACTTGTTTCCGGCTCCAACCGAATATACGGTCGTAAGTGGCGAATCATAACTGGTTTCTGGCGTTACTTTGAACCGTATGAAGTATTTGCCACTCAAATGAAAGTGACGAGCACGAGGAGACCATCTTGCAACGCAGACAATTTTTATACGCTTTATCAGGGGCCGCCGTGGTTTTGGCAACCCGATCTTTTGCGGGTACGGCATCCGCCGGCGACAAGGCGACCATCATGCAATTTTCAGACGACGGAAAACCGCTCGGGCGCGCGACCCTGCCCAAGGTTCGCAAAGATGCGGAATGGCACAGGGTACTGTCTCCATTGGCTTACGAGGTCACGCGTGAACAAGGCACCGAGCGGCCGTTTTCGCAGCCGGGTTACGACAGGCACGAAGCCGGCCTGTATCGGTGCGTGTGCTGCGATAATGCACTGTTTGACGCCGGCACCAAGTACGATTCGCATACCGGCTGGCCAAGTTTCTGGCAGCCGATCGCACCCGAAAATGTCCATGAAAATGCCGATCACATGTTCGGCATGACGCGCACCGAAGTGCAATGTGCATTGTGCGACGCACATCTTGGGCATGTGTTCGACGATGGCCCGAGGCCGACAGGCTTGCGTTATTGCATGAATACGGTGGCGTTGCGTTTTGTGCCGAAGAGGATCTGAAAATGCTGATTTTTTCTTCGCCTGCCTGGGCGGTCTACCGACGATTTTCATCCCCTGCATTTGCTTGATTTTAAGGAGCGTTATCATGCTGACTATCAAATTCATCCGTAATTTATGTTTCATGCTGGCTATGGGTGTATTTTCAAACGCCGGCGCAAATCCACCCGAGCAAACGGCAGTATTTGCCGGAGGATGTTTCTGGGGCGTGGATGCGGTGTTCAAGCACGTCAAAGGGGTGTCCGAAGTGGTGTCCGGCTATGCGGGCGGCAATGCGGCCACGGCGCATTACGAATTAGTCAGCAATGGCGACACCGGACATGCCGAATCGGTGCGCGTCCGCTTCAACCCGGCACAGGTCTCATACCAGAAATTGCTGCAAGTTTTTTTCAGCGTGGCTCACAACCCTACCCAGCTTAATCGCCAAGGCCCTGATACCGGCAGCCAATACCGTTCGGCGATTTTCTTCACCAGCACCGAGCAGCAAAGTATTGCACAAAGTTACATTCAGCAGCTTACCGCTGCGCACACTTTTCCCGCGCCAATTGTCACACAAGTCGTGCCGCTGCAACAATTCTATCCGGCAGAAGAGCATCACCAGAACTATCTGGCCTTGCATCCTTACCAGCCCTATATCGTCTTCAACGATCAACCCAAGGTAGAACAATTGCGCAAGCAATTTCCGGGGCTCTATCAATGAATAAGGTTTTCACCGGCTGCGATTTTCAGATTGATGTGCCACCACCCGGCAAGAAAATGGACGATGTGATGCACAAATCCAGTGCATCTTAACCGGTTATACAGGTCGATACTCTCTCCTCGGTGCATCATTGAACTGTCAGGGAAATACCATCTCATTAATTTAGTTGAAAATTAAATAAGTTCATCAACTTGTCATACACGGCATTTTTATTGCTTAATTTTTTTGATAAGGACACTTTACCTTACGAGGAACGCACTGAAGATGAGCAATCCAGAAATCGCCACGGAACGTTCCGACCACACAGACGACAGTCATACAGGCCTTAACAAAGAGGCGCTGAAGAGGGCTTTTCTCGACAATCTTTACTACGTGCAGGGCAAGTTCCCGGCGCTTGCCACCAAGCACGATTACTATATGGCGTTTGCCTATACGGTGCGCGACCGCCTTCTGCAACGCTGGATCAGCACTGCTGAAGCATATACGCGACAGGGTTCCAGGACTGTGGCCTACTTCTCCGCAGAGTTCCTGCTTGGTCCCCATCTGGGAAACAACCTGATCAATCTTGGTATTCAGGAGCCTGCGCGTCAGGCGATACGGGAACTCGGTCTGAGTTTCGAAGAACTGCTGGGGCAGGAGGTGGAACCCGGGCTCGGGAACGGGGGCTTGGGGCGTCTTGCCGCATGCTATCTGGATTCAATGGCAACCCTGGAAATTCCGTCTTTGGGCTACGGCATTCGCTACGAGTTCGGCATATTTTCCCAACATATAGTTGATGGTTGGCAGGTTGAGCAAACCGACAAATGGCTGTTAAAGGGAAACCCATGGGAAATCTCACGCCCGGAATGGGCTGTCGAGGTCAAGCTTGGGGGACACACCGAGCACTGGGTGGACGATTCCGGTTGCAGCAAAGTGCGCTGGGTGCCGGCTCGCACGGTACTGGGTATTCCCTACGACACGCCTATTTTAGGCTACCGCAACAATACTTCCAACACCCTGCGGTTATGGCGGGCGGAAGCGCCTGAATCTTTTGATCTGGGTGTATTCAATCGCGGCGACTATTACGGTGCCGTGCAAAAAAAAGTGGTGTCAGAAAATATCAGCAAAGTGCTTTATCCCAATGATGAACAAATCCAGGGCAAGGAACTCCGCCTTGAGCAACAGTTCTTCTTTGTTTCCTGTTCCCTGCAGGACATGCTGCGCATTTTGCGGGTGCAGCACATTCCGCTGGAGCGCTTCCACGAAAAGTTTGCCGTACAACTGAACGATACGCATCCGGCGATCGCCATCGCAGAACTGATGCGCCTGCTGGTGGATAAAAACGGAATGGAATGGGACACCGCATGGTCGGTGACCCGGCAGAGCTTCGGCTACACCAACCATACCTTGTTGCCCGAGGCGCTGGAACGCTGGCCGGTCGGCCTGATGTCCCGTATTCTGCCGCGTCACATGGAGATCATCTTCGAAATTAATGCGCACTTTCTGGATGAGGTGAGAATGCGCTTTCCCGCGGATGCCGGACGTCTGGCACGCCTGTCACTGATCGACGAATCAGGTGAGCGCTATGTTCGCATGGCGAATTTGGCGAGCGTTGCCAGCCATGCCATCAATGGCGTGGCCGAACTGCACAGCGACTTGTTGAAGCAGGATGTACTGACGGACTTTCACGCCCTGTGGCCGCACAAATTTACCAACATCACCAACGGCGTCACGCCGAGGCGCTGGATTGCACTGGCGAACCCGCGGTTAACCAAATTTATTTGTCAGGCTATCGGTGAGGACTGGATCAAGGATCTGCAACAGTTAAAACGTATCGAGCCCCTTTGCGAAGATGCCGGTTTTCAACGCGAATGGCGCTTCATCAAGCGCGCCGTGAAAGAAGACTTCGCACGTCATGCCCGGCGCGCCACCGGCATTTCCATTGACCCGGAGTCACTGTTCGACGTTCAGGTCAAGCGCATCCACGAGTACAAGAGGCAGCACCTCAACGTCTTGCATATCGTGGCGCTGTATCACCGGATCAAATCAGACCCCGATGCCGATATCCAGCCACGCACCTTCATTTTTGGCGGCAAGGCCGCACCCGGCTACCACTTTGCAAAACTGATGATCAAGTTGATCAGTTCCGTGGGGGAAGTGGTCAACAAGGACCCGGTAGTCCGCGATCGCCTGAAGGTGCTGTTCCTGCCCAATTACAATGTAACCAACGGTCAGCGCGTGTATCCGGCTGCCGACCTCTCGGAGCAGATATCCACTGCCGGCAAGGAGGCTTCAGGCACCGGCAACATGAAATTCTCGATGAACGGCGCACTCACCATCGGTACCCTTGACGGGGCCAATGTGGAGATCCGCGAGGAGGTTGGCGCCGAAAATTTCTTTTTGTTCGGCCTGACTGCCGGGGAGGTTCAGGCGACCCGAAATAACGGCTACGATCCATACAAGATTTATCAGGGCAACGACGAGTTACGGGCAGTGATCGATCTGCTCCGCGACGGGCATTTTTCGCACGGCGACCGCGAGCTGTTTCGTCCTCTGGTGGATTCGCTACTACAAGGCGACTCCTATCGTCTATTAGCCGATTTCCAGTCCTATGTGGATTGCCAGGCCAGCGTTAGTTCAGCCTACCGCGAGCCCCTGCACTGGACCCGCATGTCTATTGTAAATGTTGCCCGCATGGGAAAATTTTCTTCCGACCGGAGTATCGAGCAATACTGTAGCGATATATGGAAGGTAAAGCCGGTAAAAATCAGCCTCCTGACCCAGGACCAGGCCAATGCAAATTTTCTGAAGTAACCTCTTTTTGAATGTTCTTGCAGAATGCGGGTGTACTGGGTTGTCGTCTTTGGACAACCCGGTCGAATAATGGCTAGTTGATCCCGCGCCGGAGTTCAAGAATCTTCAACCACAGCACCACCGAAGCAAGTACCAGTGTGACAGCATTCGCTGCGATTACAGGCAAACTCCCGATCACCAAGCCATAGCAGAGCCACAGCGCCACACCCAGAGTGAACAGTGCATACATAGGCAGCGAAATGCCGGAGAGGTCGCGCGTGCGCCAGGAATGCAATGCCTGCGGCACAAAGGCAATTGTGGTCAGGAAAGCAGCGGAATAACCGAACAGGCTGCCGAGATCGAGTTTCATAATGTGCCTCTCTTTTTTTGCTACCAAATACCGTGCTGAAAACGATATCCTTTGTAACTGAATATCACACCATCCGGAGTGATTTGCTCCAGTTTGAGCCCCGGCGTCAGGAATTCACCTTCCTTCAGCAAACGGGAATTGATGCTGACAAGACTGTTCATGGGTTTGCTTGAATAGGAATGGAGCTGTATCGTCATTACAGGAATCTCCTGCTGGATCGTGACAGGCAGTTCGGCCATGCGTACCACCTTCTGTTCCTGCGCGGCGTCAGCAGAACTTCCTGGCTTCCTGGGCATGGAGACAGCCGCGCTGATAGTCGCGGTTGTGGCGGGTGCAGAAATGCCCGATTGCGGGACGTCCATACCCGGGGCTGCCTGCACAACTGCTATGGAATTCTGCGATGATAATTTCTGTTCCATTTTTCTGGGCATTTCGGGTGGCGCGGACAGAGGAATCGGGGCAACCGGGTTTGAGACCGGGGTTGCCGGTGCAACCGGGATGGCATCTGTCGCATGAGCGGGTTGTTCAGCCTGCCACGGATGCAGCCATCCGATTGCGATACCCGCACAGAGCAGTACCGCAGCAAGCAGACCGTAATACACAAAAAAAGATTTTTTCGGCGCAACCACGGTTGTTTGTGCTGTCGGCAATGTTGGCGTTACGCCACGCTGCCGTTGCTGGTCGGATTTCTTGAGCGCTTCCAGAATGTACGACATGCCTATTTTGCCCTTTGTTCGCGGGATAGTTTCGGTGCCGTCAGATCCGCCGCACTGCTCAGACGCATCATGGTCTGAGAACCGACAGTGCCATCAGGGGTCAGTCCCTGAACGAGTTGAAACTGTTTCACCTGACGCATCATGGCCTCATCGAACACCGGATCTGTGGTGTTTTCAGGCTCTTTGCCATGGAGTTGTGCGAGTTGTTTGCTCAACCATTCCACATCAGCTCCCCGGTCGCCCATTTGTATCTGATGGTGTGTAACCGGCGGCATGCGCCACAGTATGGTGTAGTGTCCAGACCATTGTTCTGCGAGGGCTCCCAGTGCAACTATTGTGGTTTCTTTGCCAATGGTAAAAGTGGCCGATTTATCGTCAAGCCGCATCAACGTCGCATAAAACTCCTGCCTCTTATTGTCGTTCATCAGCAAGACTGCCGGCCGGTTGAGTTGACGCAGTTCTTCCAGTCCGCCGCGCGTGCTTCGGCAGCGTAAACCCAGGGCTTTAGCTTGCAGGCACACGTCCTCTCCCTGATAGTCGGTTCCCCATGCGCGGAACAGTGCTGCGTAAGCCATCACCTTGCTGTTCGAGCGCGGCTCTGCTGCGGGCCACTCCAAATTAGCCGGGATGACCGGAGGGGGAGGCAATGCCACAACCGGCCTGGCGGCTTCGGTTTTAGCTTCAGATTTCGTTGGTGCCGGGGGTTGCGTATTGGGCAGGTATAACACCCCCGCTACCAGCGCTATGCAGGCCAGCAGCCCTGCCAGTAACGGGCCCATGATGCTGCGTGGCTGTGAGGCCGGTTTGTTGAACACCTCTCGGGCCGCTTGCATTAATGTCGCACGATCAACCCGCTCCTTGCCTTGCACGTAGGCACCCAGCAGGGACCGATCACACAGCACATTGATGATACGGGGAATGCCACCGCTCAAACGGTACAGCGGGGAAATCAGTGCATCAGGAAACAACTGGCGTTGCGTACCCGAAACCTCAAGGCGATGCCGCACATAGGCAGCAACTTCCTGCCTGGAAAGAGGTCCCAGATGATAACGCGCGATAATCCGCTGGGCGAGCTGACGAAGTTCGGGCCGCGCCAGCATCACCGCCAGTTCGGATTGTCCAAGCAGTATGATCTGCAATAGTTTGCGCTGGCTGGTTTCAAGATTGGTGAGCAGCCGCATCTGTTCCAGTACGTCTGCGGAGAGGTTTTGCGCCTCGTCGATGATCAGCACCGTATGTCTGCCCTTGGCATGGGCATCGAGCAGGTAGGCATTGATGCAATCGACGTATACCTTGACACTGGTGTTGCCGGAAGGATGGGCGATGCCGAATTCGGCGCAGATGGTCGAGAGTAATTCTTCTACCGACTGTCTGGGATTGAATATGTAGGCTACATCGCAAGAGTCGGGAATCTGTTCGAGCAGGCAGCGGCACACCGTGGTCTTGCCTGCCCCCACCTCTCCTGTGAGCAACACAAACCCGCCACCTCCATTCACGCCATAGAGCAAATGAGCGAGCGCCTCTTGATGGCTCTCGCTCATGTACAGATAGCGCGGATCCGGTGCGATGGAGAACGGCGCTTCGGCAAGGCTGAAGTAACTCAGGTACATGGATGGTTTAAAGTGGGCATATTTTGTCATTATAGCGGTAAGTGCGATCGAAACTGGGTGCACTCAGTTTCGATGAAAAAACTATTGTTTGCAGAGGAGATATTCTACGCAGGCCGGAAGCGGATGGAGATTCAAACCGAAAAAATATTCGGGTGCGGAGATTGCGTGACACGACAATTTACAGTAAAAATCCTTCCGGCTGAATCTCTATTTTCGGCTAAAATGGCTATTAATAAAAACCATCCAAACCTGAGGAATCACGGCACAAATACCGTGGATTTGCGACAGGGATAACCTGAGGCTGGACGTGGCTGTTCATTTTGTAATCTTGAAATAGACATTACGGCACACTATCCATTTCCGATGGCCCAGCTTTGTGACTCAAGACGGAAAAAATCTTCAATGCCCGAAAACATGGTGAGCGACAAAAAAGATGAAAACATGGTGGAATAACCTTTCGATACGAAGCAAATTGCAGTTCCCTATTCAATTGTTACTATTGATGGTCTTGCTGTTGGTGCAGGCTTTTGCGCTCGACAAGTTTGAGGAATATGTATTGGAAGGAGCCAGGCATAATGCTTTACTTACTGCGGACGGAGTGTTGAATGGCATGAACATGCTGATGATGAACGGCACCATCAGCGATGTCGGGCAACGTGCATTATATGTTCAAAAAATGGGCGCATCTGAAAACGTTACCGAACTGCGTGTTATCCGCAATAAATCCGTCAATGATCAATTTGGTCCCGGGCAACCTTCCGAACAGGCAAAGGATGTTTTGGATCATGCGGCAATGGATACCGCCAAGGTACAAATTCAACAGTTTGAACAAAATGGCCGCAATGAGTTGCGTGTGGTTGTGCCATTCATTGCGCAACGCAATTTCCGGGGGACAAATTGCCTGATGTGCCATAACGTTCCGGAAGGAACTGTAAATGGTGCTACCAGTATTTCCCTGGACTTGACCGATCAGTTCGACCTGATCTCAACGGTCAAAAAATGGGTGTGGGGCTTGCAGCTTGTGTTGCAAATTATGATGTTCTTCTTGATTGAAAAGTTGATTTACCGGGTAACTACCCCGGTTTTATATTCGGCGGAGATAGCCAATCGCATCGCGTCTGGAGACCTTTCTTCAACCATTGCGGTTACTGGAGGGGATGAAGTTGCCCAACAGCTCAAGGCGATGCAAGCCATGCAGACACACCTGCAAAATCTCGTTAGCGAGATCAAGGCCATGGTACAGGCGGCAGTGCATGGAAACTTCAGCGTCAAGCTGGATTTGAACGACAAGGCAGGTTACACCAAAGACTTGGCTGAATTGCTCAATCAGCTTACTGACACCGTCGATGCCGCTTTCAATGACACCATTCGTGTGACTCAGGCGCTGTCTAACGGGGATTTAAGCCAGAAAATCACCAAGGAATACTCCGGCGCATTCAATGAAGTAAAAACAAGTGTCAATACCACGGCAGATTCATTGGCCAGGATCGTGGCGGAGATCAAGCGCATAGTTGAAGCAGCAGCAGTACGCGGCGACTTCAGCGTCACGATGAGCATGGATGGTAAAGCCGGTTACACCAGGGAATTGTCCGAACTGCTCAATCAACTCTCCAACGTAACCGAGGCCGGGTTGCATGACGTGTTGCGCGTTGCCAGTGTGCTCGCCAAGGGCGATCTGACCCAGACTATCGAGAAAGACTATCCCGGTACGTTTGGTGAAGTGGAAGCTTGCATGAACGACACCATCGCCAACCTGAAGGTACTTGTGGAACAAATTAAAGAATCCACTCATACCATCTACACTGCCTCAAAGGAAATTGCCGCAGGGAACGGTGATCTCTCGCAGCGAACAGAGGAACAAGCCGCAAGCCTGGAAGAAACTGCTGCCAGAATCAAGGTGCTCACCACCACCGTGAAACAAAATGCCCAGAACGCTCACCAGGCAAACCATCTCGCCATCGGTGCTTCATCCATTGCTGTCAGGGGAGGAGAGGTGGTCAGTGAAGTGGTGAATACCATGTCATCCATAAGCGAAAGCTCGAAAAGGATATCGGAGATTATCAGCCTCATTGACGGCATTGCTTTCCAGACCAATATTCTTGCGCTCAACGCGGCTGTGGAAGCTGCACGTGCGGGTGAGCAGGGACGCGGATTTGCGGTGGTAGCCGTCGAAGTGCGCAATCTGGCGCAACGCTCTGCTGCTGCTGCAAATGAGATCAAGAAACTGATCAATGACTCCGTGGAAAAGGTTGCGGTGGGCGCCGACCTGGCTGACAAAGCCGGCAAGACCATGGACGAGGTGGTCGACTCAGTCAAACACGTAACCGAAATCGTGGCGGAAATCAGTGCGGCTTCCATTGAGCAGAGCTCGGGCATCGAGCAGGTGAATCAAGCGATTACCCAGATGGATGAGGTGACGCAACAGAACGCGGCTTTGGTGGAAGAAGCCGCCGCCGCTGCTGAATCGCTGGAAGATCAAGCGCAGCAATTGACTACGATGATGTCAACTTTCAAGCTGGCAAATACAGGCGGCAGCAAGAATGCCTTGGTCGTTGGCCAACTGTTCCAGCCATAAAATTACTGCAAGAAAAGGTAGAAGCTGCACCTCACAAGATAGAAGCGCAACCAGCAGCCCAATTCCTTGGCATAACAACGGGATCAATATGGAAGAAGATTGCGCCGAAACAGGCAATATACAAAGACTACTGGAAGAAATTGGTGCCGGACTGGACCAATACTTAAAGTTCGAGCATTTAGACGCATTACACCCCGGTTACCAATGGCGTGAATACCTTGACATTACCTTGCCCCATAAAGGCGTCGGGATTGAGCAGGTGACTCAAGAGCTGGTCGGGCAAATCATTCCAAATGGATCTGCGGTAACCAAACCCGGATTCAGTTCGTTTATCACCACGGGCGCTACAAGTGTGGCCACCCTGGCTGCCACTGCGGCAAACATTGCCGCGCCTCAGCGTTATGGACTCAATGCATTTAATTTTCTGGAGGAACTCTCTTTGCAGTGGCTGGCCTCAATGTGTCGCATACCGCATATGCAGGGGATCTACAGCAGCGGTGGATCTGTGGCCAATTTGCTTGCTTTGGGTGCGGCCAGACAATTCGCTTTTGAGAAAATCGGGCATGATGTTGCGGCTAATGGCATTGACAGGCAGGTTTGTGTTTATGCCAGCGAAGAGTCCCACCATACCATTCAACGATCTGCCGGTGTGTTGGGGATGGGACGCCGGGCAATCCGGACCATTGCATGTGACAGTCAGGGCCGGATTCGAGTGGATGAGTTGCAAAAGGCTATAACAAAAGACATGAAGTCGGGCGTCCTGCCAATGGCCATCGTGGCCAATGCAGGTACCACAAACACCGGTGCGATAGATCCGCTGCAGGCGATTGGTGAAATAGCCAAAGAAAATGCCATCTGGTTTCATGTGGACGGCGCATATGGTTTACCCGGTATTTTAGATGAGCGGATCAGTCATCTCTATGACGGCCTCGCCTTGGCGGATTCCGTCATAGTCGACCCTCATAAATGGCTGGGTGCATCGGTGGGTGTTGCCGCAACATTTGTTCGTGACCGCCAACTGCTGTATCGCGCATTTACACAAGAACCGGCAGACTATTTGGAAGGTGCAATGGAGCAGGAGGGATCCTCGCCAAGTGTTATAGAACACTCCCAGGATAATTTTGGCATTCCGTATTACGATTTTGGCGTCGAGTTGAGTGCACCCTGCCGGGGGGTTGTTGTCTGGGCGCTTATCCGGGAAATTGGCGTTGAGGGCATGATCCGGCGAATTCGTCGCCACCGTGATATGGCAAGCCACATCGCCAAAGTTGCAAAGGAACACCCTAACCTGGAATTGCTGAATGACCCCACATTGTCTATTTGTTGCTTTCGATACGTTGCACCCAATATTGTTAATCTGAATCTGTTCAACCAGCGACTGCACCGCCGCTTGATTCGGGAAAATGAAAACCTTCCAAGCACGACGCAGATAAATGGCAAGCTGGCCCTTCGCCCATGCTTTATAGGGGCAAGAACCAATCAACTCCATGCGGATGCGCTGTTGGAGGCGGTTTTGAGGATTGGAAGGGAATTGGCGAATGAAATCGTGTAGGGCTGAGTGAGAAAACTACGGGTATGCCAGGATTAGTTGCACTTCCTGTTCGAAGCGCTATTACAATAAGGTGAACATTTGCACGCAATGACATTTTAGCTGATGATAAAACATGCCTGTGGCAGAAGGAGGAAAAAATAATGAGCAGCAACCCCTACACCGTTGGGCTGGATAAAAATCCAGCTAATTTTGTCCCTTTATCGCCTCTCAGCTTCATCAAGCGATCCGCCCTGGTCTACCCCGACAGCATTGCGGTCATTCAAGGCGACCGGAAATATACCTGGAAAGAAACCTACACCCGCACATGCCAACTGGCATCGGCTTTAACGCGGCGGGGGGTCAGGAAAGGGGATACCGTTGCCTGCATGCTTCCCAATATCGCGGCAATCTATGAGGCTCATTTTGGTGTGCCCATGTCCGGTGCGGTCTTGAATACCTTGAACACTCGACTCGATGCGGAAGCAATTGCTTTCCAGCTTGAGCATGCGGAAACTTCTGTTCTGATCACTGATCCGGAATTTTCGAAAACAGTCAAAGCAGCGCTGGCTTTGTTACCGGGTAAGAAACCTCTGGTGATTGACGTTTTGGATCCTGATTTTCACGAAGGCGAACAACTGGGCTCATTGGATTATGAGTCATTTCTGGGCGAAGGAGATCCTGCGTTTGAATGGAAGCTCCCCGATGACGAATGGGATGCCATTTCACTCAATTACACCTCGGGTACCACGGGAAATCCCAAAGGTGTGGTGTACCACCACCGTGGCGCCTACCTCAATGCCGCATCAAATATCATTTCCTGGGGCATGCCTCCCCAAACGGTTTATCTGTGGACTTTGCCGATGTTCCACTGCAATGGCTGGTGCTTTCCCTGGACCATGGCCGCGAATACCGGCACCAGTGTTTGCCTGCGCAAGGTCGAAACAGCCGCTATCTATGCGCTGATCAAAGAACATCATATTACTCATATGAGTGGAGCCCCGATTATCTACGGCATGCTGATCAATGCTCCGCAAGAACAACGTGCAGGACTGGCCCACAAGATTTACGGGCTGATAGCCGGCGCCGCACCCCCGGCAGCCATCATCGAAGGCTGCGACCGGATCGGCCTTGACATTACCCATGTATACGGCCTGACGGAAACCTATGGCCCAGCCGCAGTATGCGCAAAACATCCTGAGTGGGAAGCTGAACCCGTACATCAACGTGCTGTCCTGAATGGCCGTCAAGGTGTCAGCTACCACCTGCAGGAAGCGATTGTCGTGCTTGATCCTGACACCATGAAGCCGGTGCCCCGCGACGGGATAACCATGGGAGAAGTGATGTTCCGGGGCAATATCGTGATGAAAGGCTACCTCAAAAATCCGAAGGCCACCGCAGAGAGCTTTGCGGGTGGCTGGTTTCACACCGGCGATCTGGCGGTTGTCCATGCAGATGGCTATGTCAAAATCAAGGATCGCTCCAAAGACGTTATTATCTCGGGCGGTGAAAATATTTCATCGCTGGAAGTTGAGGAAGTTCTCTACAGGCATCCGGCAGTGATAATTGCAGCAGTGGTGGCAAAACCTGATGAAAAATGGGGCGAGGTTCCCTGCGCCTTTATCGAACTCAGGGAGGGCGTAGAAGCGACCGAGGAAGATATCATTGAGCATTGCCGCGCCCATCTGGCCAGATTCAAGGTACCCAAGCAAATCGTGTTCGGCATGATACCCAAAACCTCGACAGGCAAAATTCAGAAATACATTTTGCGTAAACAGGTCAACTCTGCGTTAGCGATCGAATAAGTTACCCCGGAATTTGGTGCTTGGCGGGAGATCAGGCCTGCGGCAGCAAAAATCGGCGTTCCCATGCACCGATTTCACTCAGGTAGTTTTGATATTCAATGTCCTTGACCGAGGCATAGGCGGTGACGAAACGGTCACCCAGCAAACGGCGTGCGCTGGCGCTGGCTTCAAACTGTTCGTGCGCGGCCAGAAAGGTGCGGGCCAAGTCGTGAGAATGATCGTAGGCGCTGCCATCGAGTGCTTGTGTAGGCGCCAGTTTTTCTTCCATGCCCGCAAGGCCAGCCGCAAGGGTGGCAGCCAGTATCAGATAAGGATTGGCGTCGGCGCCGGCGACACGGGTTTCCACACGGCGCGCGGCGGGACCGCTGCGCGGAATGCGCAGCCCGGTGGTGCGGTTGTCGTGACCCCACAGCAGGTTAACCGGTGCCAAACTGCCCTTGATAAAGCGTCGGTATGAATTCACGAACGGGGCGAACACCAGCATCATGTCAGGCAGATAGGCCTGCAAGCCACCGATGAAGTGGAGGAAACATTCACTCTCATTGCCGTCTGCATTGCTGAAAATGTTGTTGCCGCCGGCATCCACAATACTCTGATGCAAATGCATCGAGCTACCTGCCTCGCCGGCAATCGGTTTGGCCATGAATACTGCATTGAGGCCGTGCTTGAGGGCGATTTCCTTGGCGGCATATTTGAACAAAAAGGCCTGATCGGCCACTTCCACAGCATTGCCATGCAACAGGTTGATTTCATACTGGGTCAGGCCAACCTCATGAATCCAGGTGTCGCCACGGATGCCCAGTGTATCGACTGCAGCATGGAATTCGTCCCAGAACGGTGCCAGTTCATTGAGCAGATTCATGCTGAATGCCGATTGGCCCACTTCGGCGCGGCCACTGCGTCCCATGGGCGGTTTAAGCGCTTCATCAGGATTGACATTGGCGGCGACAAGATAGAATTCGATTTCCGGGGCGGCCACGGGTGTCAGGTCCATGGCATCATAGCGTGCGAGAACCTGTTTAAGGATGGAACGTGGCGCAAACTGGCACAATTCCCCGCCCAGTTCGCAGCAATCATGAATCGCCATATCACGCGGGGTAGTGGCCCAGGGTACCGGTTTCACGGTGCCATAATCCGGCACCAGCAGAATATCGGGATCTTCATCGGGAAAAATCGGGGCATACGAATATTCTCCCGTGACCGCCTGCATGGGAATCGCCTGGGCAATGCGCAACTCGCCCCCTGCCGCAAAGCTGCCGGAAGGCATCATCTTGCCGCGCGGGTAACCCGATACGTCAGGGAAGATGCATTCAATATCACGGACGCCGCGATCCTTGAATGACCGGGCGAGTGAGGCGGGCGGGGTGCAAAGCATGAATTGATCCTTTTTTGGTACGTGGCCGGGTAGCATATAGCAGACCACGAACCGAAGAAACTAATTTTGAGTGACAAGATCGTAAGGCTATATGTTTACAGTGTATGAAGTAAAAGATACCGTCACCGCAGATACCATCATGGACCAGTTCCCGCTGATCCCCCTGATCAAAGAAAGCTGCTCGGGTTCAGGTTCTGATCAGGCCGGTCACAATAACCTCCGCCGTCGTATCCGAGAAATTT
>CAIQPV010000513.1 GCA_903873725.1 uncultured Nitrosomonadales bacterium | reverse complement strand
TTTTAGACACTCTTGAAAAAATTCTAGCCCCCTGAGCGGATTTTCATACAAAGAATATAGGGGTCGCCATGTTTTGTCTGCTCGTTCGTTAAAGGTTGCCTAATCCGTGTTTTTAACGAAAATAATCCTTGATTTCAAATACGTTTGCTTTAGGCCGGTTTTTTGGCAGCACCTGAAAAAAGAGTTTTTCAACACAATCTGTTACATAGCCGCCATTCAAATGTCCCTATCTCAGTAGCAGGTATGGGTCGATTGCGCCAATTCGCCAATGGCCGGTTTGGAGCAACGAAATCACTATGCCATCTGGCAGCAATGGGTTATTTGGAGAAATTAGACCCGCCGAATTACTTGTAGCGAAGCGGTCACTCGCCAAGGGCAACAACGGGTCGAAAGCGTTCCATCAAACAAAAGCCCCGACAAAATCTGCCGGGGCTTTTTTGATATAACGCAAAATGACAGGCTTACTTCCTTGCCAACTGCCTTACCACATTCACCATGCGATCTATCTCTTCGCAGGTATTGTAAAACGCCAGCGATGGACGCACGGTGGTTTCAAGTCCGAAACGGCGCAGGATGGGCTGGGCACAGTGATGGCCGGTACGCACGGCAATACCTTCCGAGTTGAGCGCGTCGCCCACTTCGGAAGTCTGGTAGCCATCCAGCACGAACGACAGTACGCTGGTTTTCTCCGGAGCAGTACCGATGAGGCGCAGGCCGGGAATGCTGCCGAGTGCTTTCATCGCATAGACCAGCAACTCGTGCTCATAGCGGTTGATGTTATCTATACCGATCTTTTGCACGTAGTCGATGGCTGCTCCCAGTCCGACCGCATCGGCGATGTTGCCCGTCCCTGCCTCGAATTTAGACGGAGCGGGGTGGTAGCGGGTCTTCTCGAAAGTCACATCTTCGATCATATTGCCGCCACCTTGCCATGCCGGCATCTCCTCCAGCACTTCCGGCTTTCCGTACAAGGCTCCAATTCCGGTGGGGCCGAACACTTTATGGCCGGAAAACACGAAGAAGTCGCAATCAAGATACTGCACGTCGGCGCACATGTGTGAAACAGACTGCGCACCATCCAGCAGTACGCGTGTACCGTAACGATGAGCCATCTCGATCATTTGTTTGGCAGGCGTCACGGTGCCAAGCGCGTTTGAAACCTGGGTGAAGGACACCAGTTTGGTATGCGAGTTGAGCAACCGTTCATACTCATCCAGCAACACTTGGCCGTTGTCATCCACCGGCGCCACGCGCAGTTTCGCGCCCGTTTCGGCACACAGCATTTGCCAGGGCACGATGTTGGCGTGATGTTCCAGCCAGGTGATGACGATCTCGTCATCCTTGCCGATAAACTTGCGTCCCCAGCTTTGCGACACCAGATTGATCGCTTCGGTGGTGCCGCGCACAAACACAATCTCGCTGCTGGAACCGGCATTGAGGAAGTTGGCAATCTTGTCGCGCGCTCCTTCATACGCATCGGTGGCACGTGCCGCAAGTTCATGAGCCGCGCGATGAATGTTGGAGTTTTCGTGCTGGTAAAAATACGACAACCGATCAATGACAGACTGCGGCTTCTGGGTTGTTGCAGCATTGTCCAGCCATGCCAGCGGGCGACCATTCACCAACTCTTTCAGAATGGGAAAATCACGGCGCACGGACAGCACATCAAAGGGTGGATGGGCAGAAGAAGCAATCTGCCCTGTTCCAGCTTGACCTGATGCAGGTGTTTGAGGCACTTTTGCATTCGCCGGGTTCCGGTTGAAGCGTATGGCTTCGTCCAGAAAATACAGCGTCCCAGCCGTCATTTTCGGATGTTCCCTTGCGTTGTCTTTCAACAAGTCGCGCAACACCTCTTCCCCCGGATAACTTGCTTGCAGCTCAGGTCCCATTGCGAAATCGGCACCGGGCGCCCACGCGTGATTCACGGGGAGTTGGGGTGCGGGATTGTTCCTCGACTCCAGATGCAGATCAAGAGGATCGCCACCCGTCAGCGGGAAAGCAAGATCATTGTTGCGCGGAGGCGTCGCGGAACCCAGCGATGGCGCGTAGGCGGCCAACTGCCCGGGCACGCCGGAGAACAGCTCGTTTGCCAGGCGTTCGATCAAGGCGACATCAGGCACGTAGCCTTGCCCGCCTGTCAGGGAACTGCTCACATCGCCGTAACCAGGAATGCCCGCGGCACCGAATTCAGGGATGCTTTCCGGGATGGGCAAATTACTTGTACTCATGATACTTACCCACTTCGACGTCTTCGAGCACGGCAAGCGCGTCATCGG
>CAIQPV010000512.1 GCA_903873725.1 uncultured Nitrosomonadales bacterium | reverse complement strand
TTGGCCATGCCTAGTCAAGTGGAGCAGGATTTTGAGACGGCAATCAGCAAGCAGGTCAAAGCCATTGAGAAGATGAAACCTGTCGGGAAAAAGCACAAAGGGAAAGCCAAATGAACCGTCATGTGAACGCTATCGCCGGGCGATTGAGTTTGCGTGCACCACAACGGCGCTCGTTGGAGATTCTGGATCGCATCACTGAAATCGTGCCGCCAAGCAAAGATACGGACACTATTGCTGCGTTGGAAATCATTCGTAGCGAGTTTCCATCGCTGACCGACTTCGAGCGCGAGTTTCCCTCATTATGCTTTGCCCTAGCCACAGGGGTAGGCAAGACGCGGCTGATGGGCGCATTCATCAGTTATCTGCACTTGGCGCATGGTGTCAACAATTTCTTCGTGCTGGCACCAAACCTGACCATCTACAATAAGCTAATCGTTGATTTCAGCGACCGCACGCATCCGAAGTATGTATTCAAAGGCATATCGGAATTCGCTATTGACGCGCCTTCTATCATTACCGGCGACAACTACGATCAGCATGACCCGTCGAGCGGTACGCTATTCGGCGGGGTACGCATCAATATTTTCAATATCTCGAAGATCAATTCAGAAGTGCGCGGCGGCAAGGCACCGCGTATCAAACGATTATCAGAATATATCGGCGAGAGTTACTTTGATTACCTGGCCGGGCTGCCCGATTTAGTATTGCTGATGGATGAGTCGCATCGTTACCGCGCCAGTGCCGGCATCAAAGCGATTAACGAATTAAAACCAATTCTGGGGCTGGAGCTAACGGCCACGCCGTTTGTGGAAGTCGCCAAAGGTGCGGTGCCTTTCAAGAATGTCATTCTCGATTACCCGCTGGGCAAGGCGATGGAAGATGGCTTTGTGAAAGAGCCTGCTGTGGTGACGCGCAAGAATTTCAATCCGGGGGGAATGTCGCCAGAAGAGATCGAGCGCATGAAGCTGGAAGACGGCGTGCGTCTGCACGAGAGCGTGAAGGTGGAGCTGGAAACTTATGCACGCGAGACCGACAACGCTATCGTCAAGCCTTTCCTGCTGGTGATTGCGCGGGATACGACCCATGCAGGGCAGTTGCTGGCTCTGATTCAATCGGATGGTTTTTTCGAGGGGCGTTACAAGGACAAAGCCATTCAGGTGGACTCAAGCCGTACCGGTGCCGAAGAGGAGGAGATGATTGAGCGGCTACTGAAAGTAGAGCACACCGAAGAACCGACGGAAATTGTCATCCACGTCAACATGCTGAAAGAAGGCTGGGACGTGACCAACCTCTACACCATTGTGCCATTACGTGCCGCCAACGCACGCATCTTGATCGAGCAGTCGATCGGGCGCGGCCTGCGTTTGCCGTATGGCAAGCGCACCGGTGTGACGGCGGTGGACAGGCTGAACATCATTGCGCATGACAAGTTTCAGGAAATCATCGACGAGGCGAACCGCCCAGACTCCGCCATCCACCTGAAGGCAGTGATTCTGGATAACGATGATTTCGGGCAAAAAACAGCGACTATTGTTTCGCAATCGCAGCTTGCCACCCAGTTGGGGATTAAGCCTGCCGATACTACCGGCAGTACACAGGTTGCAGGGCAGGATGTGCAGCCCATCTTCACCAAGCCGGAAGAGCAGAAGGTGGCGCAAATCACCTTTGATGTGATCCGCAAACTAGAAAATCAGCCAACTACTGTGCCAACGCTGGCGCACCTGAAAAATCCTGATATTCAGGCCGCCATCGTCAAAGCAGTTCAAGAACAGCACCGTCCCGCGCAGTTGGAGCTGGAGGGCGTTACCGAGCAACCAAACTTCGCCGCCGTTGTAGCAAAAACAGTCGAGTTAGTAACGCAGCAGATGATTGAAATCCCTCGCATTCTGGTTGTACCCAAGGGCGAGGTGAAGGCCGGATTCAAACCATTTACCCTGAAGTTAGATACGCTGAAATATCCGGCAGTATCTGAAGAGCTATGGGTTCAACATTTGCGTACCAGTCAGCTTGATGTGGTAACAATGGGGAGTGGCGGCATTGAGGAAAAGCGACTGGAGGATTACATCGTCAGTGGCCTAGTAGACTTTGACGATGTTTCCTACGATGACCAGGCTGAGCTCTTGTATGAATTGGCGGCACAGACCACTCGGCATTTTTGCAGCTACCTGACTGAGGATGAGGCCCGTAAAGTATTGCGCTGTTTCCAGCGCGATATCGCTAGATACATCCATGCACAGATGCTAGAACATAGCTGGGAAGATGCTGTGGATTACGAAGTGGTGGTGAGCAAAGGGTTTACGGAATTCAAATCTAGTGCCTATACCTTCTCAGTTAATGAGCCCCCTGTCGATTACCGAGTATCACCCGTTGACAAGAGCAATATGTCGAAATACGTATTTGGTAACTTCAAAAATTGCCTGTATCCGGTGCAGAAGTTTGACTCAGAAGCAGAGCGAATTCTGGCGGTCATTCTTGATCGGGATGCCGAGAAGTGGTTCAAGCCAGCTAAGGGGCAATTCCAGATATTTTATAAGCAAGGTGCGAACCATCTGGAATATCAGCCCGATTTCGTGGCCGAAACGAAAGGCAGAATTTACATGTTGGAGCCCAAGGCCAGTAACCAGATGGAAGATGCGATTGTTCTGGCCAAGAAGGAAGCAGCAATCAAGTGGTGCAAAAATGCATCGGATTATGCCGCTGCGAATGGCGGCAAGCATTGGTTCTATGTGCTGATCCCGCATACCTCTATTGCGGTGAATATGACGCTGGATGGATTAGCGCGGCAGTTTGGGAGCTAAGAAAAAAGTTTGAGGCTACAATTTTCCTACAACAAGGGTTACGCGTACTTCTCACCCTTCCAAAAACACAACCGGTAAAGCGCGATGAAATGCTTCCAGTATCCGCCGGGCCGCTTGAATGTAAGCCAGATTGCAATCAGCGGCGCAAAATAGCCATATTTTAATGTGCGGTTAAAACTTCTCTTAAAAGTGATTTTGAAATCATTCTGCATCTGGTTTCCTTTCACTCTGGAATTGGACGGCATTCTCCGAGCAGTTAACCAGTTGCTCTGCGAATAGTTCTAAAGACAACTTGATTACTGCCTCGTCGCACACAACATCGATGCCCTCTTCATCAGCCTTTTTAAGCACGGCTAGCACCCTCTCATCCTTCATCACAGGCACTACTTTCGCAATATCTTCCATATCCAGCATGACGTTGTCCTCAAATAAAATAGTAACGGGTTAAGTCATCTCTTTGCAATCATTGTTAACTCATCGGAGATACTCACTTATAGTGAGAGGGGGAATCATGAAGCATACAAAGCATTTGCTTGTAGTAATTGCTCTGTTGTTGTTTTTGCCAGTAAAAATTTATGCGGAAGTAATACCGCAGCTTAAATCTGACCAAGCCCAGGCAGCGAATGGCCCGGACGAAAACGGGTTAGATTCTCATAAGCATTACGTCAACAAAGACGGACAACTAGTACACTCGCCAGCCAAAAGCAAATCGGGCCAAATACCGGTCGGTGCTTCCGCTCAATGCGGGGACGGCACATATAGCTTTAGTCAGCATCATCGTGGGACGTGCTCGCATCACGGTGGCGTAGCAACTTGGCTTTAGCAAGAGAACAACACAGCAAACCACAACAATGGTATTTGGTTTTGCTATTCTTTTTTTCGATAGCCTCCGTTTCATTTGCCTACTTTTCGGGACTCTACACGCCAGCTAATCATTGGTTATTTGATCAATTGTCCGGCGCGATAAGAAAATTCGACAGACAACCTGTCAACCAAGATGTAGTTATCGTGGGCCTTGATGATGCATATCTGGGCCAGCGAACTGAGCCCTTCTCGATGATGCATGAAGATCTGGCCCGCTTTTTCGGTGCCATGACGTTGGCAAAACCTCGGGCTGTTCTTGTGGATGTAGTGCTGCCTGATAAGCCATGGAGAAACCTCTCCAGGCGAGACCAACCGAAATTCAACTTTGATCTTACCTTGATTGAGGGCTTGCTTAATGGCAGCAGAAGCTACCCCTTAGTTCTTGCAAAAACTTGGGATACAGCCAAGGGTAGATATCATGATGTATTCCAGGATTATCGGGCCGCGGCTCAAATAGGTGAGAAAAACCAGTCCGGCGTTTTAGCTTCTCCCATCGTGTGTGCCGACGATGATCAAATCATAAGACATTATCCTGATAGTAGTTGCTTACCCGATCATGGCATGACTCCAGCGATGACAGAAATGGTAATGGCCAAACTAGGTAAACAGAAGAATTTCTCTGGCCTTATAGATTTCACTTTGGGCAAAGACTTTCAGTACATCCCATTGCAAAAACTACTCATACAACCGGCCCCTCCTGCAGATACACTTAAATTGATCGAAAATAAAATCGTCCTCTTAGGCTCAGTTCTTCCACTTGATGACCGCCACACCTTTCCTGTCACCCTGACTCAATGGGAACCAGAGCAGACTTATCAGCCTGGCGTACTTGCACATGCCCAGATATTGCGGTCCGTTCTTAATAAAGGGTTGATTCAGGAGTTGCCAAAACCCATCGTTTTACTTGTTTACTTGTCTGGATTGATCTTCTTATTTGGACATCGGCTTTTGGCTAAAGGACTACTCATGTTGTTGTTCATAATGTTGAGTGGTGGATTTGCATGGTATTTATATTTGCATCAGCTGTTCATTCCGGTGGCGGGCGCTTGGGCGACCGCGATAATAGCTATGGGTTTACGTTCGGGCACCAGCGCTAAGACACTGGATACGACGACTGCGGCGAAAATAAATAATCCGAGCCAGGTGTACTATTCTTTAAAAGGGAATATTGATGCGGCAGCGAATTTTACAGCGACGAAACTCCCTGGAAGCGGAACACAACTTACCTCTGACATGATTAATACACGAGAATTAAATGTTGCCATTCCAGCAAATACAACACCTGCACAATGGACACAAATTAACAAGGCGATAGACTATGCTAAAACTAAAGGCGTGGTGCTCAACATTACTA
>CAIQPV010000511.1 GCA_903873725.1 uncultured Nitrosomonadales bacterium | reverse complement strand
TGCACCGTTTGGGCATTCAGGCATTCGAGCCGATATTGATTGAAGGCAAGGCGATCCAGCTGCATCCGCTGGTTTGTACGGCATTCAACGCCGACTTCGACGGTGACCAGATGGCTGTGCATGTACCGTTGTCGCTGGAAGCGCAGATGGAAGCCCGCACTCTGATGCTGGCCTCGAATAATGTGTTGTCACCAGCCAACGGTGAACCGATTATTGTGCCATCTCAGGATATCGTGCTGGGTCTGTATTACATGACTCGCGAAAAAATAGGATCATTGGGCGAAGGAGCGATGTTCGCCAATGTGTCTGAGGCCTTGCGCGCCTATGAGTCCGGTCACGCCGACCTGCAAGCCAAGGTTGTAGTGCGCATCAAGGAATCGCATACCGATGAAAACGGCGAACATCAGATCAAATTTACTCGCTATGAAACGACAGTAGGGCGTGCCATTTTGTCTGAAATATTGCCAGTCGGGCTGCCGTTCAGCCTGATTAACAAGGCACTCAAGAAAAAGGAAATTTCGCGACTGATCAATACCAGTTTCCGGCGCTGTGGCCTGCGCGATACGGTAATCATGGCAGATAAACTGATGTCCACCGGTTTCACTTATGCAACCCGTGCCGGCATCTCGATCTGTCTGGATGACATGCTGGTGCCACCGCAGAAGAACGAGCTGATCGGTGCAGCGGAAAAAGAAGTACACGAGATCGACGTGCAGTACACCTCCGGTCTGGTCACCCAGGGCGAACGCTACAACAAGGTGGTGGACATATGGGGCCGCACCGGTGACGTGGTGGCCAAAGCCATGATGGATCAACTGGGTAGCGAACCGGTAATTGATCGCGCCACGGGCGAAGTGCGCACCGACAAGAAGGGCAAGACCGTGATGCAGGAGTCGTTCAACTCCATCTACATGATGGCGGACTCTGGCGCGCGCGGTTCCGCCGCACAGATACGCCAGTTGGCCGGAATGCGCGGCCTGATGGCCAAGCCGGACGGCTCCATCATCGAGACCCCGATCACCGCGAACTTCCGCGAGGGGTTGAACATGTTGCAGTACTTCATTTCCACCCACGGCGCACGACAAGGCTTGGCCGACACCGCGTTGAAGACCGCGAACTCGGGTTACCTGACGCGCCGTCTGGTCGACGTGACACAGGATCTGGTGGTGATCGAGGATGATTGCGGTACTACCACGGGAGCCTCGTTCAAGGCGCTGGTTGAAGGCGGGGAAGTGATTGAGGCGTTGCGCGAGCGTATCCTTGGCCGTGTCGCCACTACGGATATTATCAACCCGGAAAACGGTGAGACATTGTATGAAGCCGGTACCTTGTTGAACGAAGATATGGTGGAAACCATCGAGTCGCTGGGTGTGGACGAAGTGCATGTGCGCACCCCCCTGACTTGTGAAACACGCTATGGCCTGTGCGCCAAGTGTTACGGCCGTGACTTGGGTCGTGGTGGCTTGGTGAATGTGGGTGAGGCGGTTGGCGTGATTGCCGCGCAGTCCATTGGAGAACCGGGTACCCAGTTGACCATGCGCACGTTCCACATCGGCGGTGCGGCATCGCGTACCGTAGTGGCCAGTCAGGTTGAAAGCAAGTCCAATGGATTAATGAAGTATAGCGCGAACATGCGCACGGTCAGCACGGCACGAAACGAATTGGTAGTCGTAGCACGCAGCGGTGAGCTGATGGTGACCGATGACCATGGGCGCGAACGCGAACGCCACAAGGTTCCGTATGGCGCGATGTTGACTGTCCGTCAAGGCAGTGCTATACGAGCCGGCGAAGTATTAGCCACATGGGATCCGCACACCCGTCCTATCGTTACCGAATATGCCGGTCGCGTGCGTTTCGAAAATGTGGAAGAAGGTTCCACCGTTGCCAAACAGATTGATGAAGTGACCGGATTGTCTACCTTGGTGGTGATTGATCCCAAGCGTGCCGGAACACAGGGCAAAGGTGCATTGCGCCCATTGGTGCGTCTGCTTGACGATGAAGGACGTGAAATCAAGATTGCCGGCACTGACCTGTCGATCTCGGTAACTTTCCAGACCGGCAGTATTATTACCGTGGAAGATGGTCAACATGTCGGCGTAGGCGATGTACTGGCACGTATTCCGCAGGAAAGCAGCAAGACACGCGACATTACCGGCGGCTTGCCGCGTGTGGCGGAATTGTTCGAAGGACGTTCACCTAAGGATGCAGGTATGTTGGCCGAGGTGACCGGTACGGCATCTTTCGGCAAGGATACCAAGGGCAAGCAACGTCTTGTGATAACCGATGTGGAAGGCGTGGCGCACGAATTCCTGATTACCAAGGACAAGCATGTTCTGGTGCATGACGGCCAGGTGGTGAATCAGGGTGAAATGATTGTGGACGGCCCGGCTGATCCGCATGACATCCTGCGTTTGCTGGGCGTCGCGGCTCTGTCGCGTTATATCACCGATGAAGTACAGGACGTTTACCGTCTGCAGGGTGTGAAGATCAACGACAAACATATTGAAGTCATCGTGCGTCAGATGTTGCGCCGCGTGCAAATCAAGGATGCCGGGGACACCACGTTTATTCCTAAGGAGCAAGTCGAACGCGCAGAGTTGTTGCAGGAAAATGAGCGCGTGGTGGCAGAAGGCAAGCAGCCGGCAACTTTTGAATACATGCTGCTGGGTATTACCAAGGCTTCACTGTCCACAGATTCGTTCATCTCCGCCGCTTCCTTCCAGGAAACAACGCGCGTGCTGACCGAAGCTGCGATCATGGGCAAGAAAGATGATCTGCGCGGATTGAAGGAGAATGTTATTGTCGGCCGTTTGATCCCGGCAGGCACCGGTTTGGCCTACCATACTACCCGCCGCAAGCAGCGGCTTGGTTTGGATATGGCGCCGGTAGCGGTATTAAGTGAAGGTGATTTATTGTCAGAATCGCAGGACAATGCTCACCTTGCTTGACAGTTTTTGCTTTCGTCTCTAGAATGCGCGGTCTTTTTAGCCGTCACGGCAAGATGAAGCAGGTTTGCTGTGACGGCTGTTGTTTTTTGCATCATATTGATACATTAGAGAATTTAGGGATATTTTAAGATCATGCCAACCGTAAATCAGTTAGTGCGCAAGGGTCGCGAGGCCGAACCAGTCAAAAGCAAAGTTCCAGCACTTGGGGGGAGCCCCCAAAAGCGCGGCGTCTGCACCCGTGTGTATACCACTACGCCGAAAAAACCGAACTCTGCTTTGCGCAAGGTAGCCAAGGTTCGCCTCACCAACGGGTTTGAAGTGATCTCCTACATTGGTGGTGAAGGCCACAACTTGCAGGAACACTCGGTGGTGTTGATACGTGGTGGTCGTGTGAAGGATTTGCCGGGTGTGCGTTACCACACCGTGCGCGGCAGTCTGGATACCGCCGGTGTGAAAGATCGCAAGCAGTCGCGTTCGAAATATGGCGCGAAACGTCCAAAGAAAGCATAAAGTCTGTGAAAGGTGAAAAGTAAAATCTTACACATTTCACATTTCACTTTTCACCTTTTACTTGCTATAAATAATACGAGGTTTAGATATGCCAAGACGTAGAGAAGTCCCCAAACGCGATGTCCTGCCGGATCCGAAGTACGGCAATCAGGATCTGTCCAAGTTCGTGAATGTATTGATGACAGCGGGCAAAAAGTCTGTTGCCGAGCGTATTCTTTACGGTGCCTTGGAGCAAGTCGTGAAGAAGAGCGGCAAAGATCCGATTGAGGTATTTAACCTGGCACTGACCAATGTCAAGCCTCAGGTTGAAGTCAAGAGTCGTCGCGTCGGCGGAGCCAACTATCAGGTTCCTGTGGAGGTTCGCCCCTCCCGTCGTATGGCATTGGCAATGCGCTGGTTGAAGGATTTTGCGCGCAAGCGCGGTGAAAAGTCCATGGGTATGCGTTTGGCCGGAGAATTGATTGATGCTTCCGAAGGCCGTGGCGGCGCAGTCAAGAAGCGCGAAGAAGTTCATCGTATGGCTGAAGCTAATAAAGCATTCTCGCATTTCCGTTTCTAAGTCTTTTTTATTTAGGTAGCTACCGTGGCACGTAAAACACCCATTGAACGATACCGCAATATCGGTATCAGCGCGCACATCGATGCGGGCAAAACCACGACCACAGAACGCGTTCTGTTCTATACCGGCGTATCCCATAAGATCGGAGAGGTGCATGATGGCGCCGCCGTGATGGACTGGATGGAGCAGGAGCAGGAGCGTGGCATCACCATCACATCCGCCGCAACGACCTGTTACTGGAAGGGGATGGACAAGAACTATCCCGAACACCGCATCAACATCATCGATACCCCGGGGCACGTGGACTTCACCATTGAAGTGGAGCGCTCCATGCGCGTGCTGGACGGCGCCTGCATGGTTTATTGCGCGGTCGGTGGCGTCCAGCCGCAGTCGGAAACTGTCTGGCGTCAGGCTAACAAGTACGGCGTACCTCGTCTGGCGTTCGTCAACAAGATGGATCGCTCCGGTGCGAATTTCTTCAAGGTATATGACCAGATGAAGGTGCGTTTGCGCGCCAACGTCATCGCCATTCAAATACCGATTGGTGCGGAAGAAAAATTCGAGGGTGTGGTAGATCTGATTCGCATGAAAGCCATCTATTGGGATGACTCTACGCAAGGCATGAAGTTCGAGTTGCGTGACATTCCTGCTGATTTACTTGCAACGGCAAAAGAGTGGCGTGAGAAGATGGTGGAAAGCGCCGCCGAAGCAAACGAAGAGATGATGAACAAGTACCTGGAAGAAGGGGACTTGTCTGAAGCCGAAATCAAGCAGTGCTTGCGTATTCGTACTATTGCCGGAGAAATAGTGCCAATGTTGTGCGGCTCGGCTTTCAAGAACAAGGGCGTGCAGGCCATGCTGGATGCTGTGCTCGACTATCTGCCTGCGCCGACCGACATTCCGCCGGTCAAGGGGGAATTGGAAGACGAGACTATCGGTGAGCGCAAGGCCAGCGACGATGAGCCGTTCGCGGCATTGGCGTTCAAGATCATGACTGACCCATTCGTCGGTCAACTGATATTTTTCCGCGTGTACTCGGGCAAACTTAACTCGGGTGATACGATTTATAACCCGGTTAAGGGCAAGAAAGAACGTATAGGCCGTATTTTGTTGATGCACGCAAACGAGCGTGAAGAAATCAAGGAAGTGTTTGCCGGTGATATCGCCGCTGCGGTCGGCCTGAAGGATGCGACTACGGGTGATACACTGTGCGATCCGAACAAGATAATCACCCTGGAACGTATGGTGTTTCCTGAGCCTGTGATTCACGTCGCAGTAGAGCCGAAGACCAAGGCTGACCAGGAAAAGATGGGTATGGCGCTGAATCGTCTGGCGCAGGAAGATCCCTCTTTCCGCGTGCGTTCCGATGAGGAATCTGGACAAACCATCATTTCCGGTATGGGCGAGTTGCATCTGGAAGTTCTGGTTGAACGCATGAAGCGTGAGTTCGGCGTGGAAGCTAATGTGGGTGCACCGCAAGTGGCTTATCGCGAAGCTATCCGCAAGCCGGTTGAAGTTGAAGGTAAATTCGTCAAGCAGTCGGGTGGTCGCGGTCAATACGGTCATGTGTGGTTGAAGATCGAACCGAATGAAACCGGCAAGGGCTTTGAGTTTGTGGATGCCATCAAGGGTGGTACGGTTCCACGTGAATTTATTCCGGCTGTCCGGAAGGGGCTGGAAGATACTTTGCCGAATGGCGTGCTGGCAGGTTTCCCTGTGGTGGATGTGAAGGTCACGCTGTTTGACGGTTCCTACCACGATGTTGACTCCAATGAAAATGCCTTCAAGATGGCGGCTTCGATGGGCTTCAAGGACGGTATGCGCAAAGCCAGCCCGGTGTTGCTTGAACCAATGATGTCAGTGGAAGTTGAAACACCGGAAGACTATACTGGTACGGTAATGGGCGACCTGTCTTCCCGTCGTGGCATGGTGCAGGGCATGGATGATATGGCGGGGGGTGGCAAAGTGGTGAAAGCTGAGGTGCCGCTGGCAGAGATGTTCGGTTACTCTACTGCGTTGCGTTCAGCGACTCAGGGGCGTGCTACTTACACGATGGAATTCAAGCACTATACCGAAGCGCCAAAGAATGTGGCTGAAGCGGTGATGAGCAGCAGGAAATAATTTTAAATAGAGGCGAAAATCATGGCAAAGAGTAAATTTGAACGTACGAAGCCCCACGTGAACGTGGGCACCATCGGTCACGTGGACCATGGCAAGACGACATTGACGGCGGCGATCACGACGGTGCTGTCGAAGAAGTTTGGCGGCGAAGCGAAGGCCTATGACCAGATTGACGCGGCGCCGGAAGAAAAAGCACGCGGCATTACCATCAACACAGCGCACGTCGAATACGAGACAGCCAACCGCCACTACGCGCACGTTGACTGTCCGGGACACGCGGACTATGTGAAGAACATGATTACCGGCGCAGCCCAGATGGACGGTGCCATTCTGGTAGTGTCCGCTGCTGACGGCCCGATGCCGCAGACCCGCGAGCACATCCTGCTGGCGCGTCAGGTTGGCGTACCTTACATCATCGTATATATGAACAAATGCGACATGGTGGATGATGAAGAACTGCTGGAACTGGTCGAAATGGAAGTGCGCGAACTGCTCACCAAATACGACTTTCCCGGCGACGACATTCCCATCATCAAGGGATCCGCGCTAAAGGCGGTCGAAGGCGACCAGGGCGACCTCGGCGAGCCGTCGATTATGCGTTTGGCGGACGCGCTGGACAGCTACATACCGCAACCCGAGCGCGCTCTGGACGGTTCGTTCCTGATGCCGGTGGAAGACGTATTCTCGATTTCCGGCCGTGGCACGGTGGTGACAGGACGTATCGAGCGCGGCATCATCAAGGTCGGCGAAGAAATCGAGATCGTGGGACTGAAGCCAACCCTGAAAACTACCTGCACCGGCGTGGAAATGTTCCGCAAGTTGCTGGACCAGGGGCAGGCAGGCGACAACGTGGGCGTGCTGCTGCGCGGCACCAAGCGCGAAGAAGTCGAGCGCGGCCAAGTGTTGGCCAAGCCGGGTTCCATTACACCGCACACCAAGTTCACCGCCGAGATCTATGTGCTGAGTAAGGACGAAGGCGGTCGTCATACGCCGTTCTTCCAGGGTTATCGTCCGCAGTTTTACTTCCGCACCACCGACGTAACCGGTGCGGTTGAACTGGCTGCCGGCACCGAAATGGTGATGCCCGGAGACAACGTGTCGGTGACGGTTGCGCTGATTGCCCCGATCGCGATGGAAGAAGGACTGCGTTTCGCGATACGCGAAGGTGGTCGTACCGTCGGCGCGGGTGTGGTTGCCAAGATCATCGAGTAAGTTGAAAACCTGTGAAATGTGAGAAATGAAACAAGGCGATGGCCGCTGCGTTTCACTTTTCACAGTATTTAATTTGCAAAGTTAACTAAGTAAGAATACAATGCGCGCCCTCGCGTGGCACCGTTCACGCGAATTCGTTCTTTAATCCGCAGTTGGTCTGATTTTCAGGTCGGTTGCAAAAGCAGAGTGAGTATTATGCAAAGTCAGAAAATTCGCATTCGCCTGAAGGCGTTCGATTATCGTTTGATTGACCAGTCCGCACTGCGGATTGTCGATACGGCAAAGCGCACTGGCGCGGTGGTAAAAGGTCCGATTCCTTTGCCCACCAAAATTGAACGTTTTGACGTATTGCGTTCCCCGCATGTCAACAAGACATCGCGTGACCAATTCGAAATTCGCACCCATTTGCGCATGATGGACATCATCGATCCGACTGAAAAGACGGTTGATGCCCTGATGAAGCTGGATCTGCCGGCCGGTGTGGATGTAGTAATCAAGTTGCAGTAATAAAACAGGTGAAAGGTGAAACGTTGGCTAACCGCCACGATACTTTTCCCGTTTCACGTTTCACTGAATTTGTAACACTGAATCGGCTGACCAATTGTAGTCAGCCCCTTAATGAAGGATAAATAAAATGAGTTTAGGACTTGTCGGTCGCAAGATTGGCATGACCCGTATCTTTACCGATGACGGAACATCGTTGCCGGTTACGGTACTGGACGTGTCCAACAATCGCATTACCCAAATCAAATCCGCTGCAACAGATGGCTATAGCGCAGTACAGGTTGCGTTTGGCGTTCGTCGCGCCAGTCGTGTGACCAAGGCTGCGGCCGGTCATTTCGCCAAGGCGGGTGTGGAAGCGGGTAGCGTGCTGAAAGAATTTACCGCCACTCCAGAGCAGGTATCCGGTTTGCAAGCCGGTGGAGCATTGAGTGTGGATCTGTTCAAAGTCGGCCAGAAAGTTGATGTCACAGGCGTAACAATCGGTAAGGGTTATGCCGGTACCATCAAGCGTCACCACTTCAAATCCGGTAGAGCATCGCACGGCAACTCCAAATCGCATAACGTACCGGGTTCTATCGGTATGGCGCAGGATCCGGGCCGTGTGTTCCCGGGAAAGCGCATGACCGGTCACTTGGGTGACGTGCAACGCACAGTTCAAAATCTCCAAATCGTACGCATTGATGCCGAGCGCCAACTCTTGTTGGTAAAGGGCGCTGTTCCAGGTTGCCCAGGTGGTGACGTAATCGTGCGCCCG
>CAIQPV010000510.1 GCA_903873725.1 uncultured Nitrosomonadales bacterium | reverse complement strand
GAGTGTGTAAAAACGTAATTTTGCCCAATTTCCAGGGGTGATAAACCATCAATCATCTCAAAATAATCGATTGTAGGGCTTCTATGAAGGTCGATTTTTTTGCGCTCAGTTTTTCGCTGCGTTTTTACACACTCTGGGCCGATTTGACCCATTACGGCATTCTACCCGCGTAAGTCTCTTGCACAACTGGAACCAGCCTTTCAACTTGATAAATGTGAAATTCTGCAGATGTCACATTGCCAAACTTCACCCGCATTCGCTTCCTAGCAGTGAAAATTATACCCCGGACATCCATTTTTCGTAGCATGCCCAATAAAACAGAATGAATATCGCTATCTTGCTCAAATCCTGCCTCCTGACACTCCGTCGCTATAAACAAAGATTGATTTTCCCGTCACAACCCGATAGCATGATGCATAAATCTGCATTAGCGTATGAGGTAGCCATGAGAACAACGCTGGATATTGACGATGGCCTGTTGGCCAAGGCCAAATCGCAAGCCGCGAAGGAACACACCAGCCTGACCCGGATGATTGAGCAGGGATTGGCATTGCGTCTGCGCCCTCGAAAACCCACGGCCAAGCTGAAACGCCGCACCCTCCCGGTCTATGCCGGGAATGGTGGGTTGCGTGCGACGGTGCGTGATGCGACAAGTCATCGCGCCCTGCTCGACGCTGCGGATGAAGTGCGGTGACGCCTGACGTAAACTTACTGGTGGCAGCCTCGCGTCGGGATCATGTGCATCATGCCCCGGCGCTTGCCTGGCTGGAGGGCGCACTGGCAAATAGCGCTGGCGGCCAGATGCTGGCGATACTCCCGATGGTGGCTTCCGGTTTTCTGCGCCTGACAACGCATCCAAAAGTGTTTGTCGAGCCCACGCCCCTCAAGGCCGCGCAGGCATTTCTGCGTGCAGTGCTGGATACGCCCAATGTGACTATGCCGATGCTGGGCGAGGAGTGGCCGTTGTTCGAAAAGCTGTGCACACAATACAAGCTGAGCGGCAACGCCATCCCCGATGCCTGGATCGCTGCCGCAGCATTGTCCAATCACCTGCATCTGGTCACCTTCGACAAGGACTTTCGCCGCCTGATGAAACCCAGCATGGTTACGGTGTTACCTACAAAATGATTAGTTTCAACCAGGTTTACAAGCGCTATCCCGGCGGTTACGAGGCGCTGAAGAACGTCAGCTTCGACATCGCCGAGGGCGAGATGGTGTTCATCACCGGGCATTCCGGAGCCGGTAAAAGTACCTTGCTCAACCTGATCGCTGCTATCGAGCACTCCAATTCCGGCAGCGTAATCGTCAAGGGTCAAAACCTCGCAACGCTCAAAAGTGGAGCGTTGCCCTACCTGCGCCGCAATCTGGGACTGATTTTTCAGGATCACAAATTATTGTTCGACCGCAACGTGTTCGACAACGTGATGCTGCCGCTGCAAATCTGCGGCTTCGACCACCGCGAAAGCACCAAGCGAACAAGAGCCGCACTTGACAAGGTAGGGCTGCTGCAACGAGAAAAGGCCAATCCCATCGCACTCTCCGGCGGCGAGCAACAACGCCTGTGCATCGCCCGTGCCATCGTCAATCGCCCCACTATCCTGCTGGCTGACGAACCTACCGGCAACCTTGATACAGACTACGCCAACGACATCATGGGCATCTTCAAATCCTTTCACCAGG
>CAIQPV010000509.1 GCA_903873725.1 uncultured Nitrosomonadales bacterium | reverse complement strand
CGAGGTGCCTGCGGCAACGCCGGTAGCGAGGCCGGTGTTGAAGCCGACCAGAGCGACGGCGGGAGTGCCCGAAGCCCAGGCGGCAGATGCCGTCACATCGACGGGCGGCCCAAAGCTCATGGTCGCAGTCGCGGTAAATTGTTTATTGCCATTAGCCGCTATGGAGAACGCGGCGGGTGTTACTGCGATGGACACGACGGTTGCAGCGGTTACGGTCAAGGTGGCAGCCGGCGAGGTATGCCCGCCGAACCTGGCGGTGATGGCGGAGGTGCCTGCGGCAACGCCGGTAGCGAGGCCGGTGTTCAAGCCGACCAGAGCGACGGCGGGAGTGCCCGAAGCCCAGGCGGCAGATGCCGTCACATCGACGGGCGGCCCAAAGCTCATGGTCGCGGTCGCGGTAAATTGTTTATTGCCATTAGCCGCTATGGAAAACGCGGCGGGTGAGACTGCAATCGACACCACGGTTGCAGCGGTCACGGTCAAGGTTGCGGCGGGCGACGTTTTGCCGCCGAAAGCGGCAGTAATGGCCGAGGTGCCTGCGGTAACGCCGGTAGCGAGTCCGGTGTTCAAGCCGACCAGAGCGACGGCGGGAGTGCCCGAAGTCCAGGCAGCCGATGTTGTTACATTGATGGATGAACCATCGCTATAAGACGCAGTTGCAATAAATTGCTGCGTTACGCCAATTGATACCGTGGCAGGTGTAGGAATAGACGCCACCGCGATCGACGTCAAAGTTGCAGCGGTTACGGTCAGGGTAGCAGCAGGCGACGTTTGCCCGCCGAAAGTTGCAGTAATGAGCGATGTTCCGGGGGCAACGCCGGTAGCGACGCCGGTGTTCGCCACGACGGTGGCAACGGCGGGTGTGCCTGAACTCCAGACGGAGGTTGCGGTCACGTCGCGGGAAGTTCCATCGCTATATACGGCAGTCGCAGTAAATTGTTGAATGCCAAGAATCGGAACCGAGGCTGGTGTAGGCACAGACGTCACTGCAACTGAAACCAGATTCACGGCCGGTAAACCCAAAATCGAACCTTGCCCTCCGCTGCATCCCGCCACAAAGACTGCTAACATCAATGCCATGAGCCACATCAGTGGATTGGTTGCTTTATCAGCAGGTCCACCGGTAAAACTTTCGAATCTCTTCATTTGCTTCTCCTCTTTATTAGATCCAAAAGCCATCGGTGTTGTGACCGGTTGTTTGTGGAGCCTGGTTCAGATGTGCTACGCCAACCTTCGTTGTTAAGCTCCTGCGAGTATGCAAGCCCCGGTTTGATTTGTTCCGATTCAGAACTGGAGCAATCTAAACCAAGGTACATAGGTTGCACTGTCTCACTTACGTTCACAACGTTCTGTACGCTGGCGTACATAAGAAATATTTTTTGGGGAAGGCGTGAGCAGGAAACGGTATCTACGCGGATTTAGAGATTTATATCGTTCCCACGCAGCGCATGGGAACGATCAAATGATCAATTTTCAACTATCTGAAATATGAGCAAGGAACAACGCGGCAAGGTATAACTGGGAAACGGGGATGGCGATCTTCACATCGGGTGCGGCATATTTGCCATACCCGTTAGAATTGCCATTTATGCGATAAAGGGATTTATTAAAATTAACCCGGCAATGTGTTGGCCACTTTGTAAATCTTCGGTCAATAGTTCCGCTGCTCCAGAACGCTCTGCAGCGGCAATAATCATTCCATCCCAGAATGAAGTTTGCCATGCATCGGCAATCTCCGACGCGCGGATAACCATTTCACCATCAGCCACAGTTTTGACCCACGGCAGGTAAGTTCGTATGACTTCGCGGGCAACGGCAGTGGGTAACGGTTGCGGGATTTTCTTGGTCACGTTGACGAAAAATTCCTGCAACACCTGGACGCTTAAACAGCCATTCTCCTGATTCCAAAGCTCCGTCAATATATGCTTTGCTTTGTCATGTTTGACACCTGCATCACGGTCATGCGCGTAGATCAAAACATTCGTATCAACGAAGCGAAGTGCGGTCATGGAGCAACTCCCGGTCTTTTATACCAAGTCCGCCAAGGGACCAGGGTTGTTCAAGCATGGATAGTGCAATCTGTTTTGAATGTTCATAACGGCGGTCTTTTGCTATTTTTTCGCGCAATTCTTCGGCCAGCATAGCGCTAATGCTGGTGCCTTGTTTAGCAGCGAAAACCCGCGCGGCGATAAGAACTTCCCGATCAAGTGCAAGCGTTATGTTCTGTTTCATGGAATAGTCTCGTTAAATCAAATTACACGTATCTTACGTGCAATTCTGGTTGTCCGCCAGCATATTCCGTGTTAGATGGCGCCGAGGGCTGCATCAATTTTTATCCTTGGCGTCACGATGCTATTCCGGGGATCGGTAATCGGCACGCCGGTTGAGCTAAGGGCATTGAGGCCTGTGGCAATGGCAAGATTGGCATTTTTCTGTTTCATGACGGCCCAGGCGCCGGCAACCTGGGGAGCAGCCATTGATGTGCCATACCATGCCTGATACCCCCCGCCGGGTATGGAGGAGGTAATTTCGGCGCCGGGTGCCAGCAGATTGAGGAAGGACGCAGAATCCGATTCGCACAGAATAGCGTCAATACTTGAAATACCAAGATTATTTCCCGCGCAGTTGTTGTTGTAGCTCGCCAGGTCAAAGGTTGCGCCGACACTGATCGCGCTGGAGATACATGCCGGTGCAGCCATGCTGCTCGTGTAACCGTCGTTCCCGGATGCGGTAATGGTGGGAATATTCACCGAACGCAGAGTGTCTATGATGGCCTTGATAGAGGCATTCTCCGAGTCGCAAGTGCTCTGGCTGGAATATTGCCCGGCGCCCAGGCTCATATTCACAGCGGCAATGTGATAGGTACTGCTCAGGGCATAAACTTGTTGCAAACCCAAAATCTGGTCTGACGTATAGGTCAGTGCGCAGGGCGCGGACGAACCGCAATTGGCCACACTGTCGAACCGGGAAAAGACCTGGATGGCAATCAGTGTGGCGTCCTTGGCAATGCCGGAAAAGGTAGCGTTTGTTCCAGCAGCGATACCGGCCACAACGGTGCCATGGTCGCACGCCCCCGTCGGGCAAGTTCCGGAGTAAGGCATGGCGGAACCGGTTGCCGTCGAATGCGTTACGCCTCCCGGGCAGACCGAAGTGGCGCCATCCGTTGCATTATTGGACGAATAACAGGCTTCGGAAACCACCTTGCCCGCCAGAAATGGGTGGGTATTGTCGACGCCCGAATCCAGAATCGCGATAGTCTGCCCCGCGCCGCTGTAACCCATGCCCCAGGCAGTCGCCCCCCCGGTTACGGCAACACTTTGGACATCGGAGGGTGTGGCAACCCGGTCTTCTTCGATGGAGGTGACTTCGGCCAGCCTGGCCAATGTATCCAGTTCGGAGGGCGTAGCCTCAACGGCCATGAAAGGAATGATTGCAAAAAGCCTGGTTGTTGCAGAATTCTTCTTGAGCGATGCCACTTTGTTCAGCACCGCAGACTGCATGGCAGCGATTTCTTTGCGTTGTAATGCGATGCTGCTTGCAGGCAATTTTCCTTCAGGGGCGAACGGGGTACGCACCCCGACGATGAGCCGAACCGATCCATTCTTCACCGCTTTTTGGCGCAGGTTGTTGAGAGTTTTACCGACGCTTGGATCACCGCCCGCGATCAGCCGAACAACGCCGTTGGCCGCGTGAGCGTCCGTACCTGTGCTGCCACCCCTGTATCCGGCTATAAAAATAGCTGTCAACAGAGCAATAGAAACCACGGGAAACAAATCACAGATTCTGCGCAATAATCCGTAGTGTGTCCGATCTTTAATTTGCTGACTCATGAAAGTCTCCTGATATGCATTTCTTCTGTTTTTTCGTAGGTTGGGTTAGCGGTTTCATCGCGTAACCCAACAGCCTTGAATGTTATCGATCTGATCATGTTGGGTTACGGCATACACCTGCCTAACCCAACCTACAAAACTGCCGACAAAATTCGTAGGATAGATAAACGCAATGCATCCACCGCGCCAGTTCGAAATGGAGCATGCGCTGTGCTTATCCACCCTACGTTTTTCTTTAATAAATTAACTACGGCAGCGTAACGGTAACCGGCCCGGTGCTTCCGCCGGTGGTGGCAACCGTGCCACCGGTCTGAGTGTTGGGTGTCCCCAGCAAATCCGCTCCTGCCAATACTCTGCCCGTCACCGCTACGCCGCCGCCAAAAGTAACCGAGTTGCCGGCCAGTATGGTTCCCACGAAGACAGTATTGTTCTGCACGGGTCCGGTGGCGGCGGGGAAGCTCACATCGCCTCCCAGCGGAGCTCCGCCGGCGGTTCTCGGAGTCCCGATCTGCCAAAATACATTCTTGGCCTGGGCGCCGTTGAGGAGGATGACCTGGGTAGGAGTGCATACCGTGGGAGTCGAAGTACAGGCGACGGTGGATCCGGTGATGGTGAGGCTGCTCCCAACCTGGAAGAGCCAGACTCCGTCCGGGTTGCCGAAGGCATCAAGCGTGAGTGTTTCTCCGCTTCCCAGAACCATTGTGCTTGCGCTTTTATAGATACCGGGCGTCAAGTGGAGCCCGCCCAAGGCACCCGGTCCGGCGATCACAGTCCCGCCAGTTTGCTGCGCGGCACCGAACCATGCGGTGTTCAGGGCGGTTTTGACTGCCCGTACTTTCGTATTGAATGCGTTGCTGTTGGTGGCGAAATACCTGATTGTCGAACCGGTTATCTTCAACCCGCCCGGTATATTGACCGGAGCGTTGGTTGTGTCGGTCATGCCGACTTCCAATCCGCAACTGTCTACCTCCTCCGTACCCACTACCACAGCAGCGACACCTGTCGCTGCCGATGCGGGAATCGACGTACATCCCGAAACGGGTGCATCCATCGCAACATCCCCGCCAAACGTGGCGCTATTGGTGCCAACCCCGGAAGCGGCAGTTCCAATGGAGGCAGTAAGTCCGGCGGATGTTGTCAATGCGTAAGTGTTGAGCGATAGTGCTGCAAGAGGCGGTGGAGTGGCGGGCGGGCCAACCGGAGCGCCCGGGGCGCCGGGAGAGTATGCAAGGCCAGCAGCGCGTGAAACTACAGAACCCCCTGAACCGCCGGGATTTCCTGAAGCACCCGCAGCAACCGGAATACTTGTAATACCGGAAATCACACCACCGCAGCCAGCCATAGTAGCGGTCATCAGAATAGTCATGAGCCACGTCAACGGTTTTTTAATGCTGTCGAATTTGTTCATTTTGCTTTTCCTCTTTATTCATCCTAGAAAACTCAATTGATGGGTTCGTAGGTGAGAATTTATTCGCACGATCAACAAGTTATGTGCGAAT
>CAIQPV010000508.1 GCA_903873725.1 uncultured Nitrosomonadales bacterium | reverse complement strand
GATGCGGATGAATGGAAAGATGTGAAAAACAAATTGCATCTGCTGGAACGTTAAACACTATGGAACCTGCCATTAATGGCAGCACGAAAATGGCGTCCGCTGTTTTTTTTGATAGCGTCGCGCGTCACATCCTTGCTCAGCACGCGCACGAAACCCCTGACCTGCGCCGTTGCATTGTGTTGCTGCCCAACTATCATGTGGCACAGCCACTTGCGCAAGCCCTCGCCAAAGCAGCGAACGTGCCTGCGTTGCTGTTACCAAAAATGGTCACGCTTAACGATTGGGCGCAGTCTGTTCCTCTCGCCGCATCCGTTGTTCCCGAAACTTGCCGTGCCGCTACCTTGTATCAGGCGTTGCGTGAACGCCGCTGGTTTTCCGACGCCGATCTATGGGGCATCGCCAGTGAAATGCTCCGTCTGCTAAATGAGTTGACGCAACACCATGTTCCACTTCCGCAGAATGAAGAGGATTTCCTCGCACAATTGGAGCGTGCCTATCAGGCCAAACGCAATGCCGCAATGCAGTTCGAAGCGCGCGTGGTGCATGAACTGTGGTATGCGATGAATGCCAGTCGTGAGCTGGATGTTACGCGCGCTTATCAGCAACGGCTGGCGCATCTTGCGCAGCAGGCAGATTCGCCGCTGGTTGTGTTGCGGGCTTCCGCTCTTGCAGCGCCTGAAGCTCGTTTTCTTGAAGCGTATGCGGAACATGCGCCGGTTATGGTTTTTGATTTGAGGGAGATGGCGGAGCAGGAGCCGAGTTGTGCGGCGCTGGCTAGTAGTTCCATCAGGGCTGGTTTACGCGATCAAGCCGCCCATCTGCGCGAACACTTTCCCCATGCTAAGCTAACTCAGCGCCTGAGACTGTTCGCTGCGCACAGCCTGGAACTAGAGGCGCGAGCCGCCGAAGTGCAGGTGCGGCGCTGGCTGCTGGCGGGCAAACAGAACATCGCCCTCGTCGCGCAAGACCGTCTGGTGGCGCGGCGCGTGCGCGCCTTGCTGGAACGTGCCGGTGTGCTGGTGCGGGACGAGAGCGGCTGGACAATGTCAACGCTGTCGGTGAGCACGGTGCTGATGCGCTGGCTGGATGCGCTGCAAAGCGATTTTTATTATCAGGACTTGCTCGACTTGCTCAAGTCGCCGTTCATCTTCGCCGATCAACCCGCACAACAACGCAAGCAGGCGGTGTACCAACTCGAACAACTGGTGCGCAAACATGGCGTGGCTTCGCACCTAGATAGTTTTCTTGATCTGGCGCACGGAGATGAAGACGTGCAAGTGGCATTGGTGCGGCTGCGTCAGGCGACTGAAACATTGCGTAAAAACAGTGATACGTTGAGCGGCTGGCTGCGTGCGCTTAATGAGAGTTTGTCTATCCTTGGTGTATTGCAGGGGCTAGCGGCAGATGTCGCTGGTGCACAGTTGTTACAGGCGCTGCAAACCTGGCAACAGGAATTGGCAGCAGATAACACGCGATTCAGTCGCGCCGAATGGCGGCACTGGCTGGCAAAACAGCTTGATGGGCACACCTTCCGCGATACCGCAATAGACAGCCCGGTGCTGCTCACTCATCTCGCCGCCACACGCTGGCGCAGTTTCGATGCGGTGCTGCTGCTGGGCGCTGATGCGTCGCATTTGCCAAGCACGGACAATGGCAGCGTGTGGTTCAACGACGCCGTGCGCAGCACGCTTGGCCTGCCAACGCGAGAAGTGCATCTTGCGCAACAGCGCGATGATCTGCTGGCGTTGCTGGCAATGAACGACACCGTGCTGGTCACCTGGCAGGCCAGCAAAAGCGGAGAAAAGAATTTGTTAAGCCCTTACCTCGAAATGTTGCGCGCACTGCATGAGCAGGCTTACAGCGACAATCTGGAGGAGCGCGAACTGGGGGCGTTGTTGGAGGATGCGCAGGTACGGGCGTCAGAGGTCAATAGGCCGATTGATTTGCCATTTCCTACGGAAATGCCGCGTCCTGTTGTACTGCAAAGCTTGATTCCAAGCCGTATTTCACCTAGCGCTTACAACAGCCTGGTCGCCTGCCCGTACCAGTACTATGCGCGCCATATGCTGCGCCTGAATGAACTGGACGAGGTGCGCGAGGGCGTGGAGAAACGCGATTACGGCGAATGGGTGCATGACATTCTGCATCGTTTCCATCAGCAGTTCCCGGTGCTCGCCGAGCATTCGCGATCAGAATTGGAAGAGGCGTTGCAGCACATCAGCACAGAAGTGTTTGCGCCGTCAGTGGAACGCGACTATCTGGCGCGTGCCTGGCTGTTGCGCTGGCAGCAGGCGATACCCGCTTATCTGGATACGCAACTAAAAAGCGAAGCGGATGGCTGGCGTTATCAAAACGGCGAAGTGCCGTTTGAATTGCCGTTGACCGACGAGCTGACCCTGCACGGACGTATAGACCGCGTGGATGCACAGGCCGATGGTGCAGCGCGGGTGCTGGACTACAAGATGATGGAAGCAACCCGGCTGCGCAACAAGCTTAAGGAAGCGGGCGAGGACGTGCAACTTGCCTGTTACGCTCAAGTGTACGAGGCCGACGAAGCTGCCTTCATCAGTATCGAAAAAGACAAGGTGTTAGCGGTTGCGCCGCCACAAAATTTGCCGGAACTGGCGCAGGCCAACATCGTCAGGTTACTGGATGTGTTCACGCAAATACGTAAAGGAGCGCCCCTGCCCGCACACGGGGTTGATGAGGCGTGTATGTACTGCGAGACGCGCGGCTTGTGCCGCAAATCGGAATGGAGCACAGCATGAGTTTTTGTTTCGTCATTCCCGCGCAGGCGGGAATCCAGTCGATTGAACAATTCCCGCTAGCGGGACAAGGACTTGGTTTTGTCCACTACGCGGTTTCATTGTCTTGCTGGATTCCCGCCTGCGCGGGAATGACGGGTAATGTAATTGGGCAAATATATGGATAATCACATAGCCCTCGATCCGCAAAACAGTGTCGTAGTCGAAGCCTGCGCAGGCAGCGGCAAAACTTGGTTGCTGGTGTCGCGTATCGTGCGCCTTTTGCTTGATGGCGTGAAGCCGGGCGAAATTCTTGCCATCACTTTTACGCGCAAGGCGGCGCAGGAGATGCAGGCGCGTTTGCATGAATGGCTGCATCTGCTCGCGGTGCAGGACGACGATACCGTGCGCCAATTCCTGAAGGAACGCGCACTTGATGACATCGACGATGTGTTGCTTGAAAAAGCATGCGGTCTGTATCGAGATGCTCTGCTGGCTCAACCGGCGATTACCATCAGCACCTTTCACGGCTGGTTCATGCAGATCATCCAGCGCGCGCCGCTGAATGCCGGGGTGCCGATCGGGATGCAATTACTGGAACGCACCTCGGCATTGCGCGATGAGGCGTGGCAAGCATTTGCCGACAGCTTGCGCGCCGCACCGGATGATAAAACCGCGCAGTTCATGCAATGGCTGTTCACCGAATATGGCTTGTACAACTCGCGCGCACTGCTGGAAAATTTTGTGCATAAGCGCGCCGAATGGTGGGCGTTCACGCAGGGGCAGGATGATGCGGAAGCATGGGCAATAGAGCAACTCCGCGCTGAACTCGCAGTGGAGTGTGATTCCGACCCGATTGCCGCAGCTTGCGCAGATGCTTCGTTGCATGATGCCATTCATGCCTTTGCTCGATCGCTGGCGACCGGCACGGAGACGCAGTGCAACAATGCAGACAAGCTGCAAATTGCATGGGAAGTGACCGACTCTCACCAGCGCTTTGCGGCATTGTCGCTCGCGCTATACACCCAGGCCGATGAACCGCGCAGCTTCAAACCGACCAAAAAACAGGATGCCGCTTCTTTCCTGTTTGCGCGCGATGCTGTGTTCGACAAGCTGCAAGCGGTGCGTAACGAGCTGACCGAACTTTCTGCCTTCCGCATGAACCGGGCGGTGCTGCATTGCGGCGCTGCGCTGCTGGAACACTATCAGGGATTGAAGCTGCGATCACAGCAGATGGATTTCACCGATCTGGAATGGCAGGTGTGCCTCCTGCTCAATCAGAGCGAGTGTGCCGAGTACATGCAGTACAAACTGGATAGCCGCTACAAGCATGTGCTGCTGGACGAGTTCCAGGACACAAATCCGTTGCAATGGCAGATATTGCAATCGTGGTTTGCAGCTGCCGCAGCAGTCAATTCGCGTCCCACTGTATTTGTGGTGGGCGACCCCAAACAATCCATCTACCGCTTTCGGCGTGCCGATGCACGCTTGTTCGACGTGGTGCGCGAATTTTTGCAGCATGAATTTGGCGCGCATTACCTTACGCAAAATATGACGCGTCGCAACGCTCCTGCGGTCTTGAATGCGGTGAACGGCGTGTTTTCAGAACACCCCGACGGCTTTGTGGATTTCGAAGAACATGTTGCCCATCATCAGGATTTGCCTGGGCATATTAAAGTGCTGCCGCTGGCTATTGTGAACAGTGCGGTGACAGTGGCATTGCAAAACAGTCAATTTATTCTGCGCAATCCGCTCACCACTCCCCGTGAAGAAAATGAAAGCGGTGCACGTGAAATCGAAGCCGAACAATTCGCCGCGCATATCGCCAACATAGTGGCGAACTGGGATGTGCAGGATGAAGACGGCACACTGCGCCAGGCCGAGTATCGCGACATCATGGTGCTGGTGCGCAAGCGCACACATCTGCGCGTTTACGAACACGCTTTACGCGCACGCCATATTCCATTTCTAACCTCCCGGCGCGGCGGGCTGCTCGACACGCTGGAAGCGGAAGACATCCAGGCGTTGCTGACTTTTCTGATTACCCCATTCGCCGATCTTGAATTGGCGCAAACGCTGCGTTCGCCTCTATTTTCTTGTTCGGAAGAGGATTTAATGCAACTGGCTGCCGATGCGAAAGGAAGCTGGTGGTCGCGGCTGCAACGCATTGCAAGAGAGGGAGCCACCGCTTCCGTCGAACTGCAACGCGCACATCGCCTGTTGCAGAGCTGGCTGCAACTCGCCGACATGCTGCCGGTGCATGACCTGCTCGACCGTATCTATTTCGAAGGTGACCTGCTGCATCGTTACACGGCGGCGTTGCCCGCAGAGCTGCATGAAACGGTGCATGCCAATCTGCAAGCCTTCATGGAAATCGCGCTTAATGTGGATGCGGGGCGCTATCCCAGCCTGCCGCGCTTTCTCGCCGAGTTGCGCGAATTGCGCGCGGCGGAAAACGAATCGCCGGACGAGGGCAAGGTCGGCGAAGTCGGCAACGCGTTGCGTATTTACACCGTGCATGAGGCTAAAGGTCTGGAGTCGCCCATCGTCTGGCTGCTGGATGCCAACGACACGCAAAGCAAGACCGACAGCTACAACGTATTGCTCGACTGGCAACCCAACGAACCGCGCCCGATGCATTTTTCCCTGTTCAGCGACAAACGGGGACGCGGTGCCCGTCGCGCACATTATTTCGAAGCTGATGAAGCTTACGCGCGGCGCGAAGAAATGAATTTGCTCTACGTTGCCATGACGCGCGCCAAACAGGCATTGCTGGTGAGCGGAAATGGTGAGTCGGCAGAAACATCCTGGTACGGGCGAATTGCGGCGGCAGTGCAGCCCGGCGAAAACTCTCTGCTGGCAGATGCTTTTTCCCCGACATCTAAATCCGAGAGTGCTCAAGGGGAGAAAGTAGAAAATTTAGCTGCCGAACTCATAGCGCTACAACTACCGTTTCCCACTGGCAAGCGCGCATTGAGTTCCACTTCAGAGCAGCGACGCGGCATCTGGCTGCACGCATTGTTGCAACACCTCGTTGATCCGCAGGCTGTAAGTGAAAAAAGCGAACTTCAAACTCGCTGCGGCATCCCCCCAAATGAAATGGATTCGCTCTGGCAACAAGCTCAGCACTTGCTCGGATTGCCCGAACTCCAACAATTTTTCGATGCCCGGCATTACCGCAATGCCGCCAATGAACTGCCCTATGTCAACGCGCGCGGAGAATTGAAACGGATAGATCGTCTGGTGGAATTTAACAATGAAGTTTGGGTACTCGATTACAAGACCGGAGCCAAGCCGGATGCTGCGCCATATCGAGCACAGATGCAGGAATACCGCACTGCCATGCAGAACGTGTATGCGGAAAAAACAGTGCGCTGTGCCTTGTTGTTTGGGGATGGGACGCTGTGTGAGATGGAGTAATTTGTTGCGAAGTTATGTGTTATGGAAGGTTCAATAGTTTGTTAAAAAGTTATCATGACGAAATTTGACATTTAGAATTTAAAAACCATGCAAAAGTTAGTCCTCGCTTCCAACAACCCCGGCAAACTTCGCGAATTCCAGTATTTGTTGCGGCCGCTCGGTATCGAGGTGCTGACGCAGGCACAACTCGGCATCAACGAAGCCGAGGAGCCACATGTTACCTTTGTCGAAAACGCCCTTGCCAAGGCGCGCCACGTCAGCCGTTTGAGCGGACTTCCTGCGCTGGCGGATGATTCCGGAATTTGCGTTACCGCGCTGAACGGCGCACCGGGCGTGCTGTCTGCACGCTATGCCGGAGATAACCCCAGGTCGGATGAGCGCAATAATGAAAAACTCTTGCAAGATATGCAAGGCGTGACAGATCGTCGAGCACATTACTATTGTGTGCTGGTGCTGCTGCACATTGCCGAGGATCCACAGCCACTGATTGCGGAAGGCGAGTGGCACGGCGAGATCGCCCTGCAAACCAGCGGTGACGGCGGCTTCGGATACGACCCGCTGTTCTGGTTGCCGGAGTTTGGCAAAACCAGCGCGCAACTGGAACGCGAACAAAAGCACGCCATCAGCCATAGAGGCAAGGCCTTAAAAGTATTATTGGATAAATTGAGAGCAAGATAGAAAATTTCGTAGATACAATAAACGCAGTGCGTTGCACCGGATGGTTATATATTGAATTGAACGGCAACATTCGGCGCAATGCCCGTTCCCCTTCGACAAGCTCAGGAGAGCGTTATTGCGCCCACAAAACCCATGACCACACACACCCTGCTGCCCGTCGCACTTAAATCGCAAGCAGTAAATTTTCAAGCTTTGCCCCCGCTATCTTTGTACATCCACATCCCGTGGTGCGTGCGCAAATGTCCGTATTGCGATTTCAATTCACATGAAGCGCGCGGTTCGTTTCCGGAGCAGGAATATGTCAAGGCACTGATCCGCGATCTGGAACTGGCATTGCCACTGATCTGGGGACGCAAGGTTTATACGGTGTTCTTTGGCGGAGGTACACCCAGTCTGTTGAGCGGCGATAGTGTTGCAGAGATATTGCGCCAGGTACGCATGTTGGTGCCGCTGGACATGAATGCAGAAATTACGCTGGAGGCGAATCCTGGCACGGTGGAAGCGGCACGTTTTGCTGCATATCGTGAAGCGGGAGTAAATCGCCTGTCAATGGGTATTCAGAGTTTCAACAATACCCATCTGCAAGCCTTGGGCCGCATTCATTCAGCCGATGAGGCAAAACATGCAATCGCCATTGCGCAGCAACATTTCGACAATATCAATCTTGACCTGATGTACGCTCTGCCCAATCAAACAGTGGATCAAGCGTTGCATGATGTGAAAACTGTATTATCTTTCGCGCCGCAGCATCTGTCCTGTTATCACCTTACACTGGAACCGAATACGCTATTTCATCTCAACCCGCCGCCGTTGCCGGACGATGATACAAGCTGCGACATGCAGCAGAGTATTGAAGAGTTGCTTGCTGTACATGGCTACCAGCACTATGAAACTTCAGCATTTGCACTGTCTAAAAAGCGATCGCGTCACAACCTCAACTACTGGCAATTCGGCGATTATCTGGGTATAGGTGCAGGGGCGCACAGCAAGTTGAGCTTCCCGGACAAGGTGATTCGACAGGTGCGCTACAAACAACCGCAGGAGTATATGCAACAAGCAGCCAAGGACGCACCGATACAAGATGAACATGAGGTAAGTTGCAACGATCTGGCGTTCGAATTCATGATGAATGCGCTACGCTTGAATGAAGGGTTTGACAGTGCGCTGTTTGAGGAACGCACCAGCTTCTCCCTGATTACCATTCGCCGCGAACTGGAAGTGGCAGAACAGCGCGGGCTATTGACGAGAGATCATCAACGCATAATGCCGACGCAGTTGGGCCAACGGTTTTTGAATGATTTGCTGGAAATGTTTCT
>CAIQPV010000507.1 GCA_903873725.1 uncultured Nitrosomonadales bacterium | reverse complement strand
CGACCAGCATAGGCGTCGGAGTGCTGTAAATTCTCAATGTCGCTTTGCTACATCGATGCTACGGTCGACGAGCTAAGTTTGGCGTTCAGCGTTTATAATATTTATTCGCTCAACTTATCGGAATTATGTAGCATCAGCACAAAGCTTTTCCATAGCTAAAACTGGATAATTGCCCTAGTAAATCATCATTTTCTAGGAGCGTCAAATGGCAGAATCAATGGTCGTATCGGGGCTGGTTTCCAAGCGTGCCGAAGTCGCCGGACAAATCGCATCGCACCAGACAGAAATCATCCGACTACAAGGTGCATTGTCACATCTCGACGGCAGCATCAAGCTATTCGCACCAGACTTTGACCTGCGCACTATCAAGGCGAAGCGCACGAACAAGCGCAATCAGGATTTTGCGAAAGGCGAGGCACAGCGCATGACATTGGATGTACTGCGAGAGGCAGGAATACCATTGAATAGCCGTGAAATTACCCACAGGCTTTTAAGTCGCAAGAGTATCGAACCTAATGCCGTACTGGTTGCACGGATTCAGAAATGCGTGATCACTGTACTGCATCGGCAAGACGGTCGTTTGGTTAGTCAGGTTGATTCTGGAAATGCACCAGGTATGAAGAAATGGGTAATTGCCTAGTTGCCTTAATCTACGCTGCCAGCCGTTCGGCAAGACGTTTGTTTCCCTGCCAGTACCCACACCAATCCCTGCTCGTTGGTGTTTTTGCGCACTTCGTACAAATATCATCGAAAATATCGCCGTTGCTCATGCGGCGCGTGTCCTCGCGGTATGCAGCCTCATTAGCGTAGTTCGCCAGATAAAGATTGCCGAACTTATGGCATTGGCCGTACTGCATACGGCGAAAGCGTGAGAAATACGATTCCGCTAGATTATTGGTGACGCCTTCATCACTGCGATACTCGGTGGCGTGATTGACACGGCGCGTATCGAACTTTGCGTGTAAGCCGTCATAGGCCGTTGATTCATCGGCACAGATGACAGAGCCTTTCTGCACAAATAAATCAGCCAGCTTACCAACATCGGCTTGGTTCTCTGCCTTGATCACGAAGGAAATTGTTTTATTTGATCCTTGAATCGTATCGCCAATGATGCTGACTTTCTGACGCATCACAAACACGCAACGCTTGTCAGCCTTTTGATGTTCAGCCAAGCGACGATCAATCCGGTCTTCCTTCTTGTTCTTTGGGCGCACATGTCCGTTGACGTAGGCACCGTCCATGTGAATTTCACCGGAGAGTGGTTCAGCGTCGCGCTGTTCTATTAAGGACTCACGTATTTTATGCGTCAGCACGAACGCAGTTTTGTACTGCACGTCCAAATCGCGCCCCATTTGCAATGCTGAAATACCCTTCACTGCATTGGTGTAGATAGCAATCGCAGCGAGGTACATTTTCAACGGCAGTTTGTGAAACGCGAAAATCGTACCGGACGTAACAGAAAACGTATGGTTGCAATCCTTGCAGCGCCATTGGCGGCGGGTGGCAATGAAGTAGTGTTCATGCACTACGCCACATGCGGGACAGGTTACAGCCTTGCCGTCGCCCCAGCGTACTTTCTTGAACACCTTGAATGCCTGCTCATCGTTCATCTCGAACACGCGGCGTACAGACAGGGTGCGGGCTTTGGCTGAAAGGAGGAAGTGTTGAGTCATAAGAGCCTAAAGTACATTGATTTATGTATTTAGTATATCCATGGTTTAATGTACTTTCAAGAT
>CAIQPV010000506.1 GCA_903873725.1 uncultured Nitrosomonadales bacterium | reverse complement strand
CGTTATCTTATTTTTTCATAAGGAGTAACACATGGCAACAGAGAGCAAATATCAATTGGCACTAAGCGACGTCGCCGCGCGTACGCTGGCCAATGCCACCAAGACCGTCCCGCAGCTTTCCATCATCACTCCACGTTGGCTGCCGCAGTTGTTAAGCTGGGTTCCGCTCGAAGCCGGTATTTATCGCGTCAACAAAGTAAAAGACGCTTCGCGCGTGACGGTTGCCTGTTCGCAACGCGATGAGCGCGATTTACCACAGACATTTGTTGATTACGAAGAATGGGGCCGCGAATACATGCTGAGCGCGGTGAACACCGTGGTCGATGTGCATACCCGCGTGTCCGACCTGTACAGCAGTCCGCATAACCAGATTCGCGAACAATTGCGCCTGACCATCGAGACCGTCAAAGAGCGCCAGGAAAACGAACTGATCAATAATAAGGAATACGGCCTGCTCAGCAATGTTGGCGAGGGTCAACGCATCAAGACTCGCACCGGGGCACCGACACCGGATGATCTGGACGAACTGATTACCAAGGTGTGGAAAGAACCTGGCTTCTTCCTGGCACACCCCTCGGCGATTGCGGCATTTGGTCGTGAATGCACCCGTCGCGGCGTCCCGCCACCCACTGTCACCATCTCCGGTTCGCCGTTCCTGACATGGCGAGGAATTCCGCTGGTTCCTTCGGACAAAATTGCCGTCGTAAAGGGCAAGACCAGCATTATTTTGTTGCGTACAGGAGAAAGCCGTCAGGGAGTGGTCGGTCTGTATCAACCGAATCTGCCGGGCGAACAAAGCATGGGCTTGTCAGTCCGCTTCATGGGCATTGATCGCAAAGCGATTGCCTCTTACCTGATCTCGCTGTATTGCTCACTCGCTGTTCTGACCGATGACGCGCTTGCCGTGCTCGAAGACGTCGAAGTGGGTAAGTATCATGAGTACAAGTAATTTGCCCATCCCGGAAAGCATCCCGGAATTCGGTGCGGCGGGCATTCCTGGTTACGGGGATGCGAGCAGCGCCCTGACAGGCGGGCAAGGCTACGTGCCGGATGTCGCCTTGATCGAACGTCTGGCAAACGAGTTGTTCTCCGGTGTACCCGGGCAGCTGGCCGCCTACGCGCCATCTCTGGGTTCCGCGACACCTCCGCGCAACAATGATCTGGCTTTCCCGCTGACGGGTGGCGATCCTCTTGATCTGCATCTGGAGTCGAGGAGCAATCCCGCACCAAATATCCCCGTGAATCACGCGTGGGCGCCCGGCGCCGATTTTGCAATGGGGCCTGATCTGCAAGCAAGTTATCCGGGGGAAGAGGTGCTGCGCGATTTGTTGAAAGGCAACGCAAAAGAACATCCGAAGATGACGGGTGGGACGCTGTATGTGACCAACGGGGTGGTGGTGGGGTTTCATTGAGATCCTTTAACTATACAACTTTCGCCAAAGCGGCAGGCTATTTGTATCAATCTTGGGGGCGCAGATGCACTTGCGCCACAGTGGTTCGGCCCGCCGGTATCGGGCGGTGACTAGGCGAGTAGCCAGCATAAACGCCAGCGATAACAGTTCAAGGTGACCTCTTTATAGCGCCGGTCAGGGCAATTGCTGAAATGCCATGGAAATCG
>CAIQPV010000505.1 GCA_903873725.1 uncultured Nitrosomonadales bacterium | reverse complement strand
TGCAAAATCCGCTTGGTTTGCGGGGGACAGAGTTGATGGAATGGGTTTTCCCGACACAAGCATTTAAGCGTATGCATGGCCAAGACGGGGGCGAAACCGGAATCGACAATAATTTGACTGAGCAAGGGTTCTCAGGAATTGGGGCGTGGATTCTCGGGCGTAACATGTTCGGTCCGATTCGCGGTCCATGGCCTGACGAAGCATGGCGTGGCTGGTGGGGCGAGGAACCTCCCTACCATGTGCCTGTATATGTACTGACTCATTACCCGCGTGCGCCACTTAAAATGGCGGGCGGCACCGAATTCCACTTTGTGACTGGAGGTATACACGCTGCGCTGGATCTGGCTATGCACTCGGCGGGTGGTCTCGATGTACGCTTGGGGGGCGGTGTCTCCACAGTTCGCCAGTATCTGCGCGCCGGACTCGTTGACGAGCTTCATCTCGCCGTCCGCCCTGTCTTGCTTGGCACAGGCGAGAATCTTTGGCATGACATGGATATGCACGCAATGGGCTACGAGTGCACGAACAGCATAGCGGGCGAAAGGGCGACACATGTCTTTTTGCGCAAACGCGCCTGACTTCATTCCTTGAGTCGCATAGAATAAACCAAGGTTAGCTTTTGGATGAACATCCATCGTTCGAAAGTAAGGTGAATGAAGGGCACAATCCGCTTAAATGAATACTCGTGAGGGCCTGCTTTCCGGATAGTAGATTTGCATCTGACTGTTTCGAGTGATTCAGTTTAAACCTGACCGGAAATCGAAACGATCATTCCGCCTAACAAATTGTTCGTCATAATGTTTGTAAATCCGCAATTCTTAAACTGCCGAATCAGCACTTCAATATCCATCTTTCGTCCTAAACGATGCCAAGTGATAAATGCGGTAGTAGAAAATCCGGTAAGCTTTTCAGTCGCAATATAACGTTTTGCATCCGTATCTGAAAAGGTTTGTGTCGGTACTAATACAGATACAGTTCCTCCCTTAGTGCATACACGCTTCATCTCGTTTAAAACGGCAATTGGATTGTCGACTACATTGATCAATGACGCAGCCAAAACAACATCGAATTGTTGATCAGGGAAGGGTAATTGGGCAGCATCCGCCTGATGAAACTTCACGCTAATCGTTTTCTGTTTTGCTTTTGCAATCATTTGTAATGATCTATCTACAGCGCTAACATTCATGCCTTGCTCAGCAAGTAAACAAGCAAAGTCACCACCTGCACAACCAACTTCTAACACAATGTCATTAGGCGTAAGTATCGGCGCCACCCACTGATCAAGGGTGTTTCGATACCACGGCAATCCAAATAGTCTACTAAATAAAGCCGGGGGTGATTTAAGCAACCAAAGCAGTTGTAGATAGCTTAATAGTTTGTTCATACGTGATTCACTTTCATTGAAGTCACTAATGTCGGTTTCCAAAAGGCAAGTAGCAAACCGATCCAAATGGCGTTAAACATCGGAAATGCCGAAAGTGACACAGGGACTACGCCTGTCGCAGTGTAAAACACACCCACGGTTAGATCGATAAACTGAATGAGCGCCATCAGGCGAATCCATAGAATGTGTTTCTCGGGTTCGGCACTTATGATCCACAGGCCTATGCCATAAGCTAAAAAGCGCGAAGAGAGCATGCCGAAGGGATATAACAAATCGGGTGATGGAATACTATGACCCATTTGTATCAATAAGGTATTTGGCACTAGTAAATAAGCTAGCCCTAAAATAATTTGTATACTGCCAACGAATCTCAACGCGATACGAAACATGGTTCTTCTCCTGACTAAACTGAATGGAAACCCAATATAAATGCTAAACTTCATATTGTGAAGTAGTTACCAAAAGGGAAGTCATGAAAACAAATTCACATGAGATTGATCAATCGCTTGTCGCGGCAGGAAGTTGCGATGTTTCATGTCCTGTGCAAAAAACAGCAAAAATATTGGATGGTAAATGGACGACGCTGATCGTTCGAGATTTACTCGGTGGCAAGAAACGCTACTCCGAATTGCAACGTAGTTTGTCAGGGATCAGCCCCCGATTGTTGGCTGCACGGTTACGCTTGTTGGAACAACAAGGAATGTTGACCCGAACGGTTTATCCTACTGTGCCACCGAGCACTGAATATGAACTAACAGAATTGGGGTATGGGTTTAGAGATGTCATCGAGGCAATGGCAAAATTTGGAGGCAAGCTTAATATTGCTGTTAACTGAAATTAGGAACCAGCCCCGAATCGAAAAGTAATCAGGATAAAAAATTAGAGAATAGATGATGACGATCAATACAAACATTACTGCTTTAATCCTGCCAGGTATCGGGGACTCCGATTCGGCTCACTGGCAAAGTCGATGGCAAACTTCTCATCAAAACTTCTTCCGAGTTAATCAACGCAATTGGAATCATCCAGATTGTGTTGAATGGGTCGAAACTTTAGAGCAAACGCGGTTCTTGTTTACTCAGGATTAAGATAGTTGATATAGTAAGCGAGCTTTATCAATCTCATCTATCAAACGACAAGAAAGGGATCACAATGAACCGTAAAGAACTCGCAGAAGCACTGGCAAAAAAGACTGACTCAAGCAAT
>CAIQPV010000504.1 GCA_903873725.1 uncultured Nitrosomonadales bacterium | reverse complement strand
CCGATTTTGGATAAGTTTGATATAGTAAAGCGTTTCTATTCATGCTGTTGCTGGCAACCTGCTTAATCAGCGCGTCCCGGCGATTTCATCAGCGGACGGCTTGATACATCATGGCAATAATAACCCTAATGCCTTTCAATTATTCTTTGCCCCTTGATCTATCCATTTATTTATTATTTCAACCTTATCCTTGGGAAGACCACCTTTTACTCCCAACGGCATGGTTATAGAGGGATCCGCATGTCCACTAACCAGCACGCTCAGCGTGCTGGTTGTGCTGTTGCCGGGCGTAACTACTTTTCCGAACTTGGTGCCTTTCATTATACTTTCGTAACCACCTAAATCGAGTCCGCTTTTCTCGTATCCCTTTCCTCCGGGTTTGTGGCAACCCATGCAATAATCATCCAAAATAGGGCGCACATCAGTCTTGTAACTGACAGTCACAGTGTGTTCTGCAAAGGCAGGCAGTGAAATAGCCGTTAGAAAAATGCACCCAAGCAAAATTCTGGTTTTCATGTTTTATCCCTTATTGTTATCGGTTGGTCTACGGGTAATATATTTAACCCTGATATGTATTGACCCGTCAAATTTTACTCCAATACCTGTCGTTCAAGTTCGACCTGTGACGTGCAGGCCATGCTCATTCCAGAAGTTCTTTTTGTCATATTGGATGCCTAAACGCGGAACTACGCAACCAATCCGGTCAACTTTGAATCCTACTTCCCGTTAACAGCCAGTCTTGACCTGTGGTGTTCGACCCGAAGGCAACACTGGAAGCAAAACCCTTACCAGCTTGTGTGTTGTACGCACCAATGCTTTTCTGATTTTGCCAGGCAGTTTTGATATGGTGAAACTATGAAATAAACAACAAATACCGCAATAATAATAACGGCAATCCAAATCAGCTTCTTTATGAAGTCTGCTTTCGTTACCGGTTTATGCTTAACTTCACATTCAATTACACTTTCTCCTATTCCGCGATCACCAAAACTCGACCCGTTAAGGCGACTGTCATCTGAATCAGAGATAGAAGTTGAAGGTGCGTCATCTCGCCCAAACAAAGCAGGAATCAAAAGGAAAACTATTGCTGCTGAAGCCAATCCTATAAGAATTATCAGTGTTTGCAAAAGAACTCCTTAATCGTTCAAACTAGAGGACGCCTCTGACTGACAGATGGTACATACCGGCGTGTCATTTTGTCATATTCATCGCCTAAAAGCAGTAGTTGGAGAATTTCGTTCAGATACATAATTCAGACTACCCGAAACCCGCTATTCGTGATTCGCAGTAATCGACCAAAAATTGATAATCGTCCAGCAAACTCAGGGAAGCACTTCTTTTGGTATGATAGCTGAATGGTTAGGTTGGATGGCAGACAGACTTCGAATTAAATTTCCAATATTCTTTCCTGAGGCTCGCATAAGTGCATCTAGTTGGGTATTGTATGGCGTAACAAAAGTGCCTAGACTTCCGGGAAATTCATAGGTTGTAGTAATATCTTGCTTCCATAGATCACGTCCCGTTTGGGTGTCACTTAAAACGTACTGAACCTTAAAAGACGCTCCGTAGCCAACTGTAGATTGCTGAAGAATGTCGGTATGTAGGACATAGCGGCCCATATTCTGCCGAGAAACCTCACCGAACATGCCAGAATCTGCCAATGTCTTGAACAATGCTTCGTGAAATGTTTGACCCCAGATAAGCGCAGAGCCTGGAATTCCCAACGAACCGGAAAGTGCTTGGAGATTTGATGCCCCAACTCCAGTCACCGGTGCTATTACTAAAATTTGATTGGCAAAGATCACCGGCTTTTGCAGCGGCTTCGCGATATTGGACTCCGGAAGCATGTCTGGCGACACGTAGATCATTTGCGGTGGCGCAGTCTCGCATCCAGCGACAAATAGGCAGAACATTAAAGCTGCGCTAGAAAGTTGACTGTCAATAGCTTGGACGCACATCGCAACAGTATCCAATGAAACTGCAAAAAAGTAAGTCTGAAAAGTATCGTGCAGCAAACCAAATTGAATATCAAGCTGACGTTCCGCTACTGTACATTCCAGAAGTTCATTGTGCCATATTGGCCGCCCGAAAGCAGCCATTCGCTCTAAACATTCGCACTAAACTCGACAATCGTTAAGCGGCGTATTGCGTTTTTTGACCTCCTCGATGCCGGCAACTTCTGCTTTGCCGCATCTCCGAGGCCGCGCATTTTACCGGTAACGGGTAAAATCAGGCAGAATGTTTATATGGCTAACTCCGTACATCCATTTATCATCGTTTTCGTGTGGTTGAGCGAAGTCCTGCTTGTCGGCTGCAATCTAACCGAACCGCCCGCAAAACCATGGCGGGAAGAATTGACAGTTATTGTGGCGCAGGGCGACAGCAGCGTGGATTCGGAGTTCGAACAGCAACTGGTAACACTGTTCGCCAAACAATTGCAGGTAAAAACAAAACTGCTGCCATTGCCGCCGGATAAGGTTACCCCGGCTCTGCTGAAAGGCAGGGCGCATATTGCCATTGCGGGATTGCGCAGCAATGAGGCCGGTGGATTGCGGTTTGCCTCTTCCTACCAGACCGTGAGTGAACAGGCCATATGTAATGACCCGCCACAACGCATGGCAGGGCTGACCGGAAAAACCATCGCCGTTGTCGCGGGTTCAGCGCAGGAAGCGGCATTGCGGGAAGCGCAACAAAAGTTACCCGCACTGCACTGGGCGGCACGACATCGACAAACCGTCCCCGACCTTTTGTCCGAAGTGTCCGCGGGCAAACTGGAATGTACCGTCGCCAACGAGGTGCAACTGGCGCTGGCGCGTAATTATTACCCCAAACTGGATGCGGCATTCGACATTGTTTCGCCCTCAAAACTGGCCTGGGCGTTCGCACCGGATGGTGATGAGGCATTGTTTGCGGAAGCGCAAAAGTTTTTTTCGCTCATCAAACAGGATGGAACATTGCGCCGATTGCTGGACCGTTATTATGGCCACAACGAGCGGCTGGAGCCGATAGATTCAGTCACCTTTATCACCAAGGCCAAAACCGAATTGCCTCATTTGCGCCACCTGTTCGAGGAGGCAGCAGCGCTGACGGGAATTGACTGGCAGTTGCTGGCTGCAATCGGCTACCATGAATCGCACTGGAACCCGCTGGCCACCTCGTTCACCAACGTGCGGGGCATCATGATGCTGACTGAAGAAACGGCAGACCGCATGAAAGTAACCGACCGGCTCGACCCGCGCCAAAGCATACTGGCGGGGGCGGGCTACCTGCAGCTCATCAAAGAACAATTGCCGCCGCGCATCCCAGACGAAGAACGCACCTGGCTGGCCCTGGCCGCCTACAACCAGGGGTTGGGACACCTGGAAGACGCGCGTGTGCTGGCCGCACGCAACGGTCTCAACGCGGATAGCTGGTCGGACGTAAAGAAGATGATGCCGCTGCTTGCCCAGCCCCAGTATTTCGAGCAGAGCAAACATGGTTATGCGAGGGGCGGCGAGGCAGTGGTGCTGGTCGAGACAGTACACCTTTACTATGACATGCTAAAACACATGGACACGCACGAAATACCTGATCTGCCGGCGACACCGTTCCACCTGAAATTACCCGGAACAAATAAATTCAGATTGCCCTGATAATTTCCAGTCCGCCCATATAGGAACGCAGCACTTCCGGCACCACCACGCTGCCGTCGGCCTGCTGGTAATTCTCCAATACTGCCACCAGCGTGCGTCCCACCGCCAGACCGGAACCGTTCAGGGTATGCAGCAATTCCGGCTTCCCCAGCGCGTTGCGGAAGCGTGCCTGCATGCGCCGCGCCTGGAAGGATTCAAAATTGGAGCAGGATGAAATTTCGCGGTAAGTGTCCTGTGCGGGCAACCACACCTCGATGTCATAAGTCATCGCGGACGAGAAGCCCATGTCGCCGGTACAGAGTTTTACCACGCGATACGGCAAACCTAACTTCTTCAATATCGTTTCGGCATGGCCGAGCAATTCTTCCAACCCTTCGTAGGATTTTTCGGGGTGGACGATTTGCACCAGCTCGACTTTGTCGAATTGATGCTGGCGTATCATGCCGCGCGTGTCGCGTCCGTATGAACCGGCTTCGCTGCGAAAGCACGGCGTGTGAGCCACAAATTTCAGGGGCAATTTTTCCAAAGGCACGATCTCGTCGCGCACCATGTTGGTCACCGGGACTTCAGCGGTAGGGATCAGATAGAAATTCTGTTCGTTGCCATCGCCCATCAGGCGCGGGACACGAAACAAATCTTCTTCAAACTTTGGCAGTTGCCCGGTTCCGCGCATCGAATCCGCGTTCACCAGATAAGGCACATAAGTCTCGGTGTAACCATGCTGTTCGGTATGTGTGTCCAACATGAACTGCGCCAGTGCACGGTGCAGCCGTGCCAGCGGTCCTTTCAGCAGGGAGAAGCGTGCGCCGGAAATCTTCGCCGCAGTCTCGAAATCCAAGCCTCCCAGGCCTTCGCCGAGGCTGACGTGATCCTTTACTGCAAAGTCGAATTCTGGAACGTTACCGATCTTGCGTACTTCCAGGTTGTCAATTTCGGATTTTCCTGCCGGAACACTTTCATGCGGAGTATTTGGAATCACGGCCAGAAACGCATTCAGCTCTTGCTGCACCCGCTCCAGCTTCGCTTCCAGTTGTTTGAGTTCGTCGCCCAGAGTGGCTACCTCAGCCATGATTGTTGAAGTATCTTCACCTTTTGCCTTGGCTTGCCCGATCAATCTGGATGAACTGTTGCGCTTGGCCTGCAATTCCTGAGTGAGCGTCTGAATCTGTTTGCGCTCGGCTTCGAGTTGCGAAAATTTTTCGGTGTCCAGTGAAAAACCGCGTGTCGCCAAACGTGCTGCTACCGCATTCAGATCGTTACGTAATGTTTGTATGTCTAACATGAAAACCTCAATTTCCCGGGCAGGATGACTATGCAAAGCTACCCATCGAACAAAATGGCGGGTTACGCTACGCTAACCCACCCTACAATTTCTTTTTTGCCGTCGTATCCAGTTCGCGCAAATGCGCGAGCTTTTCGGCAATTTTCCCTTCCAGCCCACGCTCGGTCGGCTGATAAAAACTCACTTCCGGCATGCCGTCTGGAAAATAATTTTCCCCCGCCGCATAGCCATCCGACTCGTTGTGGGCATAGCGGTAACCTTTGCCGTAATCGAGTTGTTTCATCAGCTTGGTAGGAGCGTTGCGTAAGTGCAGCGGCACTTCGCGCGAGCCATCTTTTGCAACCCAAGCACGGGCGGCATTATACGCGACATATCCGGCATTCGACTTGGGCGCGCAGGCCAGATAAAGCACGGCTTGGGCCAAAGCCAATTCGCCTTCCGGCGAACCCAGCCGCTCGTATGTTTGCGCCGCATCCATCGTCAATTGAATCGCGCGCGGATCGGCCAGGCCAATATCCTCCCACGCCATGCGCACGATGCGCCGTGCCATGTAGCGCGGATCGGCACCGCCATCCAGCATGCGCACCAGCCAATACAGTGCGGCATCGGGATTGGAGCCGCGCACCGATTTGTGCAACGCGGAAATCTGGTCGTAGAACGCCTCGCCGCCTTTGTCGAACCGGCGCAGGTTCTGCGCCAGGGTATTATCGAGAAAGGCATTGTCTATTTTACGCACGCCGGCAGTTTGCGTGGCGGTTTGCAACTGTTCCAGCACGTTAAGCAGGCGGCGCGCATCGCCGTCGGCGTAACCGATGATGCGCTCGCGCGCGTCGTCATCAAATTCTAAAAGACCCGTTCGGGCTGAGCTTGTCGAAGCCTGTTCTTCCCCTTCGACAATGGCCTTTAGTCCTGAGTTTGACGAAGGATCAGGGAGAACGAAAGTCAGGGTTTGCCGCGCATGCTCTAACAATGCCCCCAGTTCCTCCGCCGACAGTGCATGCAGCACATAGACTTGTGCGCGCGACAACAGGGCGTTGTTCACCTCAAACGATGGGTTCTCCGTGGTTGCCCCGATAAAGGTAACCAGTCCCTGCTCGACAAAGGGCAAAAAGGCATCCTGCTGCGACTTGTTGAAACGGTGAACTTCGTCCACAAACAGGATAGTGTGACGCCCGCGCTGTTGCAACACTTGCTGCGCCTGCGCGATGGCTTCGCGAATATCCTTTACCCCGGACAGCACCGCCGACAACGGCATGAATTCGGCATCGAACGCCGAGGCCATCAGCCGCGCCAGGGTGGTCTTGCCCACACCCGGAGGGCCCCATAAAATCATCGAATGCAGCTTCCCGGATTCGAACGCCAGCCGCAACGGCCTGCCCGGCCCCAACAGGTGGGACTGCCCGATTACCTCGTCTATGTGTTTTGGGCGCAACCGCTCGGCCAGCGGTGCGGCAGCAATGTTTCCTGAAAATAGTTCAAGTGCTTCTGATGTCATACCTTCACCTGTTTGCCTGCGGCAATTTCTTCTATTCTCGCCACGATACTTTCCTGTTGCTCATCCTGATTAAAGTCGGCATATTTTTCCGCAAAAAGGCGCGCATTTTCGCGATAAGCGGGCGCATTCAGCAGATTATGAATAATCGCCGTAAAATCGGGCGAAGAAACTTCCGGATTCACGGCGATTCCCGTCCCCAACGCGGCAATGCGGGTAGCCAGCAAGAAACGTTCAAGATGGGTGGGAAGCAACAGCAGAGGTACGCCTGCCATTAACATGCCCGCCGTCATGGCATGCCCCGCATTGCCAATTGCCAGGTCACAATCCGTCATCAGACTTTTTAGCCTGAATGGCCCGGCTGATATGGTCATGCGTGAATTTTCATGCTGCCGCCGCAAATTATCCGGGATACCCGGCGCGCACACAATGGCGCGGTGACACAGCGACGTAATTGCTTCCAGTACCTTCGAGAAATCACGGCCTTGCGGATCAAGATAGGCAAAGATCCGTTTCCCCGCTCCGTCCGGCCACGCGACTTCCTGCCCCATTTCCAGGTTGTAGCACGCTCCCCAATATTTGCCCGGTTCACGCTGCGGATAATGATCCAGCTCGGCAAAAGTGCAGAGAAAGTTTTCTGCGGTTTCAAACAAGTCGTTTACCGCGCCCAATGGTTTTGCTTTGTATGCGGCGAGTACGGAGTTGATGGTATGCAACACCGTCGCGTCAGAATGTTCCAGGCGTTCGCGAGACACATTCAACCAGGGACGCATATTCTGCATCGGTGTTTGGCGCGGCGGAAAATAAAAACCGGAACCGAGTGTCGTTGCCTGCAACCCCATACTGCGTGCGGCGAGCAAGGCCGTAGGAGAATGATCCGCCACGATCACATCGCTGCCATGCAGTGCAAAAAGCGAGCGCCATGCGCTGACCAAACCGGCCAGCCCGGCTGCATCAAGATAACCATAGCGCATAAGAATTTCGGAATAATTGAGCGGCGGCTCGGATAAGCCATTTGGCGGATAGATCCACAGCGGGGCTTGCATAACAGGCAGCTCATCGCCGGACAGGTTGCTCACATTTTGCAGTTCGCGCAGTGCCAATATGACATCATGCCCGCGCTGCCTCAGCTTTCTTGCAAAAGGGAGCAGCAGGGAAACATGCCCATACGACGAACCCAACTCCCATGCAAATGCAATGCGGCTCACGCTGAATTTCCTTGATGCCTACGAGATGCTGACTTATTCACCCAGAATATCCGCGCCTTCCGGCGGAACGAACTTGAACAATCCGGACGACAACTGCGGATTGCGCTGCATGCTGGTGAAACGCAATACGGTTTTGTGGCCAAAGGCATCGTGCAATTCCATGATCGCCAGATTGGACTGCGCGTCGAACGCCATGAGGATTTCCTGAAAGCTGGTCTCGGAGGTGCGCGGTGTGGCCTGCAACCAATCCAGCCCTTCGCGGCTGCCCATATCTTTCAGCACAAACCCGCGCTCTATCTCGTTGTTGCCGGAAAGCAACGCTGCCGGGCTGCTGCCCAGCGCGGCATCCAGCTTCTTCACCGTGACCTGATTGAGATCGGTATCATACAGCCAGAATTTTTCGCCATCGCCCACGATCAGTTGTTCGTAGGGCTTCTGATAGGCCCAGCGGAATTTACCCGGACGCACGAATTGCATGTTGCCGGACGCGGCTTGAATTTTCTTGCCACCTTTATCCAGCACATCCTGAGTGAAGTTGGCCTGCCCGGAACGAGTGGAGGAAATAAAAGTTTTCAGCTTGTCGATGGCGTCGGCATGGGCGGTGACTGGCAGGATAAAAAGGAAAAATAGAATGAGTTTCGACACTTTGCGTTTAAAACCTGACATTACCGCTCTCCGCCGTTAATCACAATACCGTTTACTTAAGAAAAATCCGTTCGCCCTGAGCTTGTCGAAGGGGCCCTGTTGAGACGCGATGCTTACAAAAATTACCATGCTCCCCATGTGTGCAAGAATACTCATACTCAATCCCACCATCTTCTCCCCACAGTCTTACAGTGTAGGAATAAGAACCGGAGACCCGAGCCGAAAGCATGTCATCGGCTATCTTCATCCGGCTGACGGCACCGCTTTTGAAATAATCCTCACCGCGGGCAAAGACCGAGGAGCCGGCAAATTTTTTCAATACTGCAAGGGATAAATGGTCGGCGAGCATAATGGACTTTCGATTCTTTAGTATCAGTAATCTGTGTTTGTTTTAGATTTATGGTGGACATCTAAAAGTAACCTTTTGCGATCATTGCCGTTCTTGTTTTCTTTAGACAATTATATTCTTCTCATCATCAACTACTAAATGTCCCTTAGTCTTCATCAGCGCAACTATCTTAGGCAGCAAAAGAGGATTGCCACTTTCCGGAAGATGAATCCAAGCCAATGGTCGTCCGGCAGAATACTCAATGAACTTGGCAGCAGATTCAGCTATGGATAAATCTGCAATTAGGCCGTTCAGCTCACAAAAGGATCGAAACTCATCATGTTTATATTCGCCAGCGCTGATGGCTTGACGAAGGTTAATCGAATCGGTCTCATCGGGAATAAAGTTGAGTTCAAGGAAAACATCCCGTGGAATGCCTGCATCCCATACTTCCACCTGTAGCGACTTACCATATTCAGGTGGAAGTAAATATCCAGGCGCAGACCAAGCTTCCAACTCTCGAACACGTTGCATTATTACTCACTTTCATGGATGCGTAGGTTGGCCGTCAGCGATCATTCATATTTGCATCCGTTAGAGACTCTCATTCTAATCTGGACATTCGATTTTTAGTTTATCTCTTGTCCCAATCGAGATATTCACGCCGATTCATCCGGTGCGATGAGAGTCACACCGGGGAAATATGAACTATAGCGCCGTATATCACGGGTCAGCACCGGGTATTGAGATACTGCTGCATGTGCTCCGATGAAGAAATCTCCGAGAACATTGCTTTTTGCACCTCCTTGCCGCCGGTAACGGATAAACGCCTTGCCGGCGAGAAAGAGTGCCGCGCGTGGTATCTCAATCATTGTCAGGCTCAGGTCATCCAGAATCTGATCCAGAACCTCTACAGTGGAGAAGGTTAGCGACAGTTCAGAATAAATAATTGGATTGATAGCCAAGCGATGAATTTTCGACTGGGCACGCAATTGGCTAATTGACCAATCAGCCCAGTTTTGATCATTTTCCAGGACATCGACCAGAACGTTGGTATCGACCAGTAGCATCACCCCTCACCGCGCAACATAGCCATCAGATCTTCAGTTCTCCACTTTATATCAGCTTTGCCGCGAGCTGTTTCGAAACGATCAGGCTTGCGGCTGGTTCGAGACCCAACCTTGTGTATAACTACATCACCATTAGGATTGACAGCAAAGTCTACAGCACACCCTGGCACCATATTCAGCGCATCACGAATCTGCTTTGGTATGGTCACTTGTCCCTTGCTTGTTAGTGTCGTTGACATGATATACCTCATTTGTATTACTAAATTCGGTATTGTAATACCAACAATCTGGGGGCGCAAAGGTAAAAATTACGACGTCATGTTGACCTGCTTCTTCACACCAATGCCGAACTTCATGCTGCCGTTCTGGCTTCCTGCAAGCGGCAACTCATAACACGCAGCCAATGCCCTATAGATGAACTAGGCAGCGAGTTTTAGACTCGTCATAGCTTTGGTTAGCTTGGCTTCCGGTACTCCATCCGCACGAAGTTTCTCGATGAGCTGTGCGACCGCGCTACCTTCCATACGCTCTAAATCTTCGCGCAATCCTGCGCCGACATACGCGCGCAACAAACCTTGATAGCCAGAAAAACCTTTAAGCGGCGCGACCTTCTTCAAATCGTTCACCACATCATCAGGCATTCGCAAGGTTACAGACACCATCGGACGGTCTTTCGATAAACGTTTTTTTATGGTTTCAAGTTTCATAACTATCCCTTTCGTGAGACTCGGCCTTGCGGGCCGAAATGATGCGAATAAATTCATCCTCAATGTCCAGATGCACTACCAACAAAAGCCGAAAATCAAAGTCGCAACCTAATGCGCCTTCCCGCTTCTCGCTGTTTCGCGAGGCATCCAGATATTGGATAAATGGATCAAAGAACATTTGTGCGGCCTGCTCAAAAGAAACACCATCATGATTCTTTATGTTCAGCTTGGCCTTGTCCGCGTTCCACCTAAAACGAATGCCGCGCAGTTCATATTCAATATCCATAAGTTAATTCTATATAACGTAATGCTTTTGTCAATACACTTTTGGAATTAATACGGGTTATTCACGAATGGCAGCAATGGCATATTGCTGCACGCCCCGATTGTTTGAAATCGGGATTATTTTGCCGCAAGCGAATTTATTCCGCTCGCGCAGGCGCAATCACTTCCCGATTGCCGTTGCTCTGCATCGGCGTTACCACGCCAGCCTTCTCCATCTGTTCCACCAGACGGGCAGCGCGGTTGTAGCCGATGCGCAGATGGCGCTGTACCAACGAGATGGAGGCGCGGCGCGATTTCAGCACGATCTCCACCGCCTGGTCGTACAGGGCGTCGGATTCAACATCCGCCCCACCGCCTTCGAACTCTCCACCTTCATCCGGTTCTTCCAGCGAGGTCAGCACGCCCTCGATGTAATTCGGCTCACCCAGCGCCTTGAGATATTCCGCCACACGATGCACTTCCTGGTCTGATACGAAAGCACCATGCACGCGTTGCGGATAGCCGCTGCCCGGCGGCAGGTAGAGCATGTCACCCTGACCGAGCAACGCTTCTGCGCCCATCTGGTCAAGTATGGTGCGCGAGTCTATTTTGCTGGACACCTGGAACGCCACACGCGTCGGTACGTTTGCTTTGATGAGTCCGGTAATGACATCCACCGAGGGACGCTGTGTCGCCAGCACCAGATGAATACCGGAGGCGCGCGCTTTTTGCGCCAGACGGGCAATAAGCTCCTCGACTTTCTTTCCTACCACCATCATCAGGTCTGCCAGCTCGTCGATAAATACTACAATCACCGGCAGTTCTTCCAGCGCTTCGGGATTGTCCGGCGTCAAGGTAAACGGATTGGTCAGCGGTGCACCCGCTTTGACCGCTTCGCGCACTTTCTGGTTGTAACCGGCGATGTTGCGCACCCCGAGTGACGACATCAACTTGTAACGTTTCTCCATCTCCTGCACGCACCAGTTCAAGGCGGATGCAGCCTGACGCATGTCGGTGACCACGGGTGCCAACAGGTGCGGGATCCCCTCGTACACCGACAGTTCCAGCATTTTTGGATCGACCAGTAGCAGGCGCACCTGTTGCGCCGTTGCCTTGTACAGCAGGCTCAGGATCATGGCATTGATTGCCACCGACTTGCCGGAGCCGGTCGTACCCGCCACCAGCACGTGCGGCATCTTGGCCAAATCGGCCACCACCGGCTTGCCCGCGATGTCCTTGCCCATTGCCATGGTAAGCGGCGAGTTCATGTCCGCATAAGCCTGTGAGCTCAAAATTTCGGAAAGCTTCACCACTTGGCGTTTCGGGTTGGGCAGCTCCAGCGCCATATAAGCCTTGCCGGGGATGGTCTCGACCACGCGGATGCTCACCACCGACAGCGCGCGCGCCAGATCCTTCACCAGATTGGTGATCTGGCTGCCCTTCACGCCGACTGCGGGTTCAATTTCGTAGCGCGTGATAACAGGCCCCGGGTAAGCTGCCACGACCTTCACTTCGACATTAAAATCCATGAGTTTACGCTCGATCAGGCGGGAAGTGAATTCCAGCGTGTCGGCGGAAAGCACTTCGATTTCATGCGTAGGCTGATCCAGCAAATGCAGCGGTGGCAGAGGGGAATCGGGCATATCGGCAAACAGCGGCACCTGTTTTTCTGCCTCCATGCGCTTGGATTGGGGCACTTCCAGCACCGGCGGCTGGATATAAATGGGTTCGTGCTCCTCCACCCGTTTCTTCTCTTCTTCCACTACCACAGAGCGTTCGTTCAGTGCCTGAACCCCGATGCGCCTGTCCTGCCATGTCTGCCAAGTGTTGCGCACCCAGAAATAACTCACCTCTATTGCCATCCCCAACCAGTCGGTAAAACGCAGCCAGGAAAGACCGCTGAACAGGCTGAAACCGGTTGCCATCAGTGCCAGCAAGAACAGGGTTGCACCCGTAAAGCCCAACTGGTGCGCCAGCACTTCCCCCAGCGCCGCGCCGAGCATGCCGCCGGGAGCGAGCGGTAACGCGGCTTTCAGGCTGTATAACCGCAATGCTTCCAGTGCGCTGGAGGACAGCAACAGCACGGCAAATCCGGGGAATGCGACCCACAAGGTGCGGCGGTCAAACAGACCGTCCGGAGCAATGCCGCGATAGCCCGCCCACACGCGCTGTACTAAAAACGCTGCCCACCACCACGCGGAAAAGCCGAATACGTACAGTAATACATCCGCCAGCCATGCGCCCAAGGCCCCGCCCGGATTGTGCGGCACCGCACCGCTGGCGCTGTGCGACCAGGCAGGATCGTTGCGGTCATAACCGTTCATGATAAGGATTAAATACAAAGCCACGGCAAGCAACAGCAGCCAGCGGGATTCGCGCAGCAATGCTACCAGCCGCCCCGGTAACGGGGTGGAATTATCGGCCGTATCGCTCAATGACATAGTGCCTTCCGCACAGGAATCAATGTGTTCACGAACTGGAACTATTTTCCGTAAGCAGTCCCAGACGCAGTGCCATTTGAACCGCTTCGACTCGTTTGTTCACGCGCAAAGTCTGGAATATCGCGGCGACATGTATTTTGACCGTCCCTTCCGCCAGGCCGATGGATTGGCCAATGTCCTTGTTTGAAAGTCCTGTGGCGAGCTGCCGGAGAACATCCATCTGGCGCACGGTCAGTCCATATTCATTGGTACGCCAACTGCGTTTGTCTTCGCGCACCTGGCCCAAAGCTTGCACCAACAATTGCGGCGGCAGGTAAACACCGCCATCCAATATCAGTCGCAAGGCATGAACCATGTCCTGCCCCGACGACATTTTTGAAATAAAGCCCATCGCGCCGCTGTTCATGACTTTCTCGATGTCGTCGCGCTGATCCGTGCCGCTAACCACCACCACGGGAACATCCGGGTACTGGGTGTGAAACAGTTTGACCGAAGCCGCTCCTTCACTTCCCGGCATACTGAGATCAAGCAACGCAAGGTCAAGATCCGGGTTATTTTTGGCGGCGTCAAGCGCACCCGGAAAATTGCCTGCTTCCACGATGGTAATCTGTTCATCCAGTTTCTGCAGGACGTAACGCATACCATCGCGAAATAGCGCATGATCGTCCGCCAACAGTATTTTCATCCCTTCCTCCTGCCAGATTTGTTTTTGCGCATCATACATCAAGCACAAAAAACCTACCCGAACACAGCACTCCCCTAACGCGCCATGCCCAGCAGTAATTTTATATCCTGCAACAGCAGTTCGGTGCGCTGACCGTAAGGGGAAAGCAACACGGTTTTGCCGTTCTTGCCGATCAGATAAGTACCATCGGAATGGTCCAGCGTATAGCCGTTCTTCTCGGCGTGTTTCTCATAGTTCACGGCAAATATCCTGGCCGCCTGCGCGGTGGCTTGGGCATCCCCGTACAATCCCAGAAAAGACGGATTAAACGAGGGCACGTATTTCGCCAGCACTTCCGGTGTATCGCGTTCCGGATCAAGAGTAACGAACAGTACCTGAACTTTTTCAGCATCCGGCCCCAGCAGGCGGATCACCTGCGCCAGATCGGCCAGTGTAGTCGGGCACACTTCCGGGCAATGGGTGTAACCGAAAAACAGCACCACCACCTTGCCCCTGAAGTCCGACAGGCTGCGTGCTTTGCCGGCTGCGTCAGCAAGCTTGAAATCCGCGACAGCCTGCTTATAGCGCCAACTGATATCAATGGCATTGGAAGGCAAGGATGGCTCGGATTTGCCGCATCCGGCAAGCAGGATTAGCGAAACTTGCAACAACAGGAAAAGGTTACGCATTATCAGGTTCATTGTTCTTCAGCAATCCAATATTCAATTGCGCCGCCGCCATGCGCGCATCCGGCGATGCCTGATATTCAACTACGCCCAGCAACGGTGCATGCAAACGCTGTTCAAGTGCGGCAATGTTGTCGCGCAACGCGGGCATGTCGGCATTCAATACATTAGCCACCCAGCCCGCTAACCTCAACCCGTATCCGGCAATCGCATCGGCCGTGAGCAGGGCGTGGTTCAGGCATCCCAAGCGCATGCCCACCACGAGTATAACGGGCAGATCCAACTGCTGTGCCAGATCTGCACTATCCTGCTTCTCATTGAGCGGCACCTTGAAACCGCCGATTCCTTCCACCATTACCACCTCCGCCTGCGCGGTCAGTTCGCGGAAGGAAGTCAGGATGCGCGCAAAATCAATGCGAACGCCGACATTGCGCGCGGCGATATGCGGCGCGATGGGATGGTAGAAGTTATAGGGATTGATCTGCCCGAAACTTGCCAAAACATTGCAGGCAGACCGCAACTGTTTCGCATCTTCATTGTGATCGTCGTCATCGCAGCCGGCAGACACCGGCTTCATGCCGGCCACGCGCAAACCTTGCGCGGCGAAAGCATGCAGCAACGCGCAACTAACCAGCGTTTTACCTACGCCGGTGTCAGTGCCTGTCACGAAATAACGCATTCAATTCGCCCTCCACACAACCGTCATTCCCGCGAAGGCGGGAATCCAGTAATTAGAAATGCCTTTAGTTTTAACCCGCTTGATCCCCGCCTTCGCGGGAATGACGATGCATAAAATTCATAATTTGAAAGGAGTCTGAATTATCTGCGCACCACCAGCAGTCACTCTGGGGCGAGGTTTCCACGCATGTCCATACACGATCTCGAAGGTCGCGGGCAATTTGCCATCGCGGCGGAAGCTTTCATAACGCTCCAATACTTGCTGCCACGCCGCCTTGCCCATCATACCCTGCGCACGCCCGGCGGTGGCATTGTGCGCGCCGATGCCGCGCAAATCCTGCATCACCGATTTTACATCAGCGTAGGTAAGCGTGATGATTTCCATTTCCATCACCGGTTCGGCAAAACCGCTGTGCGCCAGCATGTCGCCGAGGTCGTGCATGTCGGTGAAACGGCTGACGTGGCTGTATCCGTTCACGCCGTAAAAAACGCTGCGCAACTCTTTCAGCGTGTCCGGACCGAAAGTGCTGAACATCAGCAAGCCATCCGTTTTAAGCACGCGATGAAACTCGCGAAAAGTGGCGGGCAGGTCGTTGCACCATTGCAGGGTCAGATTGGACCACGCCATTTCCACACTGTTGGCCGCCAGCGGCAGCGCTTCAACATCGGCGCAGACATGGCTTTGCTGGCTACTTGAGAACAGCTTGCGCCACCAGCCCGATTGTTCGCACGCCACCTTCAGCATGCCCAGCGCCATGTCCAGTGCCACCACTTGCGCCGCAGGATAGCGCTGCGCCAACTGGCGCGTACCCCAGCCGGTTCCGCTACCCGCATCCAGCACCCGCGCGGGTTGCAACTTGATGTAATCAAGCCGCTCCAGCATGCGCCGGCACACCTCGCGCTGCAACACGGCAACGGCGTCGTAGTTGTGCGCGGCGCGGTTGAATGCGCGGCGCACCTGCTTTTTGTCTATCAAGAACTCATCCATGCAAAAAATCCGTAATTTGTTCCACAAAAATTTCCGGGTGCGACAGGAACGGTACATGTGCCGCACCGGCGATTTTCACCAGTCGCGCATCGGGTAATGTTTGCGCCATAAAATACGACGCTTCAGGCGGCGTCAGCTTGTCGCATTCTCCGGCGATAAGCAACGCGGGCTGGCTAATGCCGGGTAGTTCTGCACGAAAATCCACGTCACGCAATATTTCCAGCCACCCGCGCAATGCATTCATATCGGGTTGGCCATGACTAAAGAGGCGGGATCGCAAATCCGCCAGCAACTCGCGTTCGTTCACGCTGCCGCGCACCATCAGGTAGATGAATCGACGCAGCATGGCAACTTTGTCCTGTTCCAGTTCAGTGGCAAATTGCCGTAAAGTTTCCTCTGCCACGCCGTATGGCCAGTTCTCTTGTTCGGTAAAACAGGGGGTACTCGCAACCAGAACCAGCCGCTGCACCTGTTGTCGGGAAATTTGTGCCCAGCGCAGGGCCACCAGCCCGCCTATTGACCAACCGCAAACGTTGAGCTGTCCGGTGAAATGGGAGGACAATTCATTCGCTATGGCATCAAGCGTAAAGGGAAACGGGGAAAGTGTGAAGGGTGTGATGCTCGCGCCATGCCCCGGCAAGTCTACACAATGCACCCTGAATTTTTGCGCCAACCGGGGCACAACGTTGTCCCAGAAGCCGGCGTGCATACCCCAGCCGTGGATCAATACCAGTTGTGCGCCACTGCCGTGGCTTTCAATGTGCAAGCTCATGCAAAGCTCCAATGAGTTGCGCCACATCCGCCCCGGTGTGCGTAGCTGATAATGAAATTCGCAGCCGTGCCGTGCCGTTCGGTACAGTGGGAGGGCGAATGGCAGGAACCCAGATGCCGCGTGCACGGAGTCCTTCGCTTAACGCCACCGCATTTTCATTGCCACCCACCACCAAAGGCTGGATAGGGGTGGATGAAGGCATCAGTGCCCAGGGTAAATTTGCCAGCCCTGCGCGCAGTTCCGTGATCAATTTGCGCAATCGTTCACGCCGCCATTCTTCTTCCCTTAACACCGTTAAACTTGCCTGCAACGCGGAAGCCAAAGCGGGCGGACTCGCGGTAGTATAGATATAGCTCCGCGCATTTTGAACCAGGGTTTCTATCACCACCTGTTCCGCTGCGACAACTGCGCCGGATACCCCGGCTGCTTTGCCCAGAGTTGCCATGTAGATGAGGAGGGGGGATTGCAGGTTGAAATATGAGGGCGAACCTCGCCCCTGGTCGCCCAGCACACCAAATCCATGTGCATCGTCCACCAGCAACCATGCCTCGTACCGCTCGCACAATGCCAGCAATTCCGGTAACGGTGCCATATCCCCGTCCATGCTGAAAACCGCATCGGTGATGACGAGCTTGCGCCCGCTTCCGCTTTGTTCAAGCAGTTGCTCCAAATGTGCCGCATCGTTATGACGATAGCGCTTCACCCCGGCCCGCGACAGCAACATGGCATCGTTGAGAGAAGCGTGATTCAGCTTGTCGGCAAATATCGTATCGCCGCGCCCGACCAGCGCCTGTATCGCACCCAGATTGGCCAGGTAGCCGGTGGAAAACAGCAAGGCGGCCGGCTTGGACACAAATGACGCAAGTTCACTTTCAAGTCGCTGATGTGCCGTAAAGTGACCACTTACCAGATGCGAGGCCCCACTGCCCACGCCATGTTGCTGCGCGCCAGCCTGCAGCGCGGCAATCAGTTGAGGATGATTGGCTAGGCCGAGGTAATCGTTGCTGCAAAATGAAAGGTACGGTTTGCCGTCCACCGTGATGTGTACACCCTGCGGCGATTCAAGCACGCGGCGGCGGCGCAACAACCCTTGTTCAGCACGCTCGTCGAGATCGCGTTGTAATTTCAGGAATGGCATTTACTTTGTCAAAAACATTGTGCCACGGATGAGCACGGATAATAAATATCTTCAATAACAGATTTCATTGTTTTTAATAAAAAAATAAAAAATAGAGTTTGCTCAAACGACACCGAAGCAACCCAGAACAGCTCCCGCAGCAAGCACCCAAAGAACGTGAATCCTGGTCTTCCAGATAATCACCGCAGTGAACGCCGTCAACAACCATAGCGGCCAATCTCTTGCCGGATCGTTGTGCGCACTCGCGAGAATCCAGCCTGTCGCACATAGCAGCGAAATGACGATCGGCCCCATTCCTTGTTTGAAAGCACGCACGGCCCTCAAGTCACGATTTTTGTGGCCCCAGCCCGCCGCCAAGTATGACAGGATAGTGCTGGGCAATAGTAAACCCGTCATCGTAATCAGCACGCCAAGCAGTGCGGCAGCAATCCCTCCAGCGTTGATCCCGATGTTCCAGCCCAGCACCGCGACAAACAGGATATTGGGGCCGGGTGCCGCTTGGGCAATGGCAATCGACGAACTAAACTGGGCATCACTCAGCCAGTGTTGCTGATCAACCAGATAGCGATGCATTTCCGGTGCGGTAGTGACCGCCCCACCGACCGCCAACAAGGAAAGCAAAAGGAAGTGCGTGAACAGGCTGAGCCAATCCGAAAAAAAAAGTACGAGCATGGGTGCGTCGGTCACCGCTTCAGTTTCCGATACGCCTGTATGCAAGCCAAGCTACCCAGGCCAAGGAGTACAAACACTAATGGCCAGTGCAGCAAAGCAACAGCGACGAAGCTGATTCCCCCCAGAATAATGCACAGCGGAATCCCGAGCGGACTGGATTTCAGGCTGCCCGACAGTTTTAGTCCCGATGCGATTATCAGTCCGGCAGCCACCGCGCCCATCCCCCTCAACGCTCCTATTACCGCAGGATGGCTGCTGTATTGCCCATACACGGCTGTCAGGAGCAACACGATAATCAGTGGAATCGCCAACATACCGGCAAGTGCAGCCATTGCACCGGGGAACCCGAAATACCGGCCACCAAGCATCAGTGCCAGATTTACAATATTAGGCCCCGGCATAATTTGCGCAACCGCCCATTCCTCGACGAACTCTTCATTCGTCATCCAGTGCTTTCTTTCCACCAATTCATGCTGGGCAACTGCCAAGACACCACCAAAACCTTGAAGGGATAAAACGGTAAAAGAAACGAAAAGATCGGTCAACGAACTTGGCTGGGAATGATTACTCATGGTCATGGTTAATCACATATTTTCTGGTGGCATCAGCGTCCGACATGAACTGTTGATGACTGAACTATATGTGCAGTTCCCCTAATACAAGATTTTCAATTAAATCCTTTGCCGGATCACGGTTTATTATCTCAGACATTCTGAAGCAGTTTTGCGGCGGTTTTTGCAAGCAGCGCCACATCAAGGGTACCGATACATTGTTCTGCCATGGTGATCCCGTTGAGTACCGAGGGGCGCTCGCTCTCGGTTATTTCCCACACTGCAGTTTCATCTCCCTTTTTTCTCACCGCCAACAAAGTCTTAATGGCCACGTCCAGCGTTCCGATAGCAAGGGGAAGTTTTGTCTGATGCTCTTCGAGTGAGGAGCGTACCACAGAGAGCGCTGCCGCCAGTCGGCCAAATGCCACCACGTTAAAACGATCTGAGCAGGCAGCTTGATACGCAGCATGCATGTCCATCGCGTAGATGTCCTTCAAACCGCCGGTAACCGGGACACGAAGTGGTTTTCTTTTTTTCATTATTAGGTTTACTCTTTGACTGCCGCACTGGTTGTCCCGTGAACTTGCATCATTAACGGAACCCTCGGGTATAAATCATTCTGTCCGACTCGGTTCAACCCCGAATCCGTATGCCCGTTAATGCAAGCTGACTATGGGTTTGAACTCCAAACGTGATTGCAACTTCTCCGCTGTAATGCGCGCCTCTTCAAGGCTGGCATACGGGCCGATGTGTACGCGCACCAGATTATCTTTCTGATACAACACCACATCCTTGCCGCTACCCTCGAATTCGATGCGCATTTTAGCAAGGAAGCTTTCCGCACCCTGTTGTGATTTGAAAGCGCCGAGTTGCAGATAAACATTGCCCCTAGCAGGGGAGGCATTCGTTGCGGCAGGCATGCTTGTCGCCATAGGCTCCAACGGTTCACTGTTCACCGTATCCGCAATGGCGATAGGTGTGGCAACAGCAACCTCCGGGGCGATGCTTGACACTTCCACTTCGCTGCTGCCGTTGCCGACGATGCCAAGCTTGAACGCTGCGGCGTAGGAAAGATCCATGATGCGATCATGCAGAAAGGGCCCGCGGTCGTTGATGCGTACCACCACCGATTTATTGTTGCCGAGATTGGTAACCCTTGCATAACTGGGGATGGGCAGCGTGGGATGCGCCGCGGTCATGCCGTACATGTCATATATTTCGCCGCTGGAAGTACGCTGCCCGTGAAATTTTTTGCCGTACCATGAGGCGATGCCGCGCTCTTTGTAGTTTCCCGGCACAGTTAAAGGGGTATAGGTCTGGCCAAGAGCGACATACTCCCGGTTGGCATAGCGGTGCAACGGTTCGGCGCGCGGCACGGCGTCCGGTGTGGCATCGAGATTGGCAGGCGCATCGGCGCCCGGGCCGTCACCTTCCAGGTAGCCGCCGCGACCGGGTTGGGTTGCAGCTTGGGCAGTTGTCCGCGTTGTCGCGGGAGTAGCAGCAGTCCCCGCCATTGCCGTATGAGGCGCCGATTCAAGTTGCATGGTTTGCGCTTCAACCACCGGAACGGCAGTTTGCGTCCCATGAACAGGGTTTGTGCTGGCGCATGCGGTAAGTGCGATTGCCGCAAACAAAATTGATGCGACACGCGCCCTGTCTGTCAGTCCGCTGTATTTATTCATTTGCCAATCCCTTTCCCTATGTCTGTACCAACGTTTTGTGAGTATGAATGCTCATCAGCATACCAAATCCCAGCAATAATGTGACCATGGATGTGCCGCCGTAGCTGACCAGCGGCAGGGGAACACCCACCACCGGGAGAATGCCGCTGACCATTCCCATGTTGACGAAGGCGTAGGTGAAGAAGGTAAGGGTAATGCTTCCGGCCATCAGACGGGTGAAATAAGTCGAAGCATTGGCGGTGATGATGAAACCGCGCCCGATGATGAACAGAAACATGGCCAGCAGAATGATGTTGCCGAGCAGGCCGAATTCCTCAGAGTACACGGCAAAAATAAAATCGGTAGTGCGTTCCGGCAAAAAGTCGAGGTGGGTCTGTGTGCCGTTGAGGTAGCCTTTGCCCAGCACCCCGCCGGAACCGACCGCGATCATGCCCTGTATGGTGTGATAGCCCTTGCCCAGTGCGTCCTGTGACGGATCGAGCAGCATCATGATGCGGTGCTTCTGGTAATCATGCAGCAAGGACCACAACACGGGTGCACTGGCGAGTGCCGCAACAAACATCACCCCCATCACGCGCCAACTCAATCCGGCGAGAAACAGCACATAAAACCCGCTGGCCGAGATCAGCACGGCAGTACCCAGATCGGGCTGGCGTGCGATCAATCCCACCGGAAGCAGTAACAGCAAGGCCGCAAAAAAGTAATTTTTCAGCGTCAGTGTGGCTTCGTTTTTCTCGAAGTACCAAGCCATCATCAGCGGTACGGCAATTTTCATCAATTCCGAAGGCTGGATGGTCGCAACGCCGATGTTCAGCCAGCGCCGCGCGCCGTGGCTGACCTCGCCGAACAGTGCCACACCGATCAGCAACACCATGCCGAGAGCGTACATCGGCATGGCGGTGCGCATCAGATAATGCAGCGGGATATTGGCTACCAGCCACATGCAGGTCAAGGCCACCAGAATATTCGCGGCCTGTGCCATCACGCGTCCCCAGTTTCCGTCGGTGGCGCTGAACAACACTATCAGTCCCGCCATCAACATCATGCCGAGCGCGAGCAACAATATGGGATCAAGATGCAGAATGAGACGCCGCTTCAGGATCGGCCATAGCGGTTGTTTAATCATTATTTATGTAATCCTGCTTTAGTGTTGCTCATGGTGTATCTCCTGTATAAGCAAAGCTATTGTCTATGCGCAACATTATTTGTGTGGGGTATTGCTGATCTATGGAGGTAATTTTATCGCGTTTTCTCTGCCTGAAAGCAGTTGTTGGCGAGCTGTGACTATCGACCCGTTCCGGAAGTTCATATCCATGTCACAACGATCCTTGATAGGTTTTCTTCGCTCCTAATGGACGGTCACCTCTGTTTGCCATTGTTAGTGTAGACAATTCTTGGTAGTGTGACCAATGTTTGACCTCCATAACGTAGAGTAAGATGAAAAGTCTCCAAATTGTATTCTTTGTAAGTTTATTCGTAATTTCGAATACTTGGGCTGATCCATTAAACAATGAAAAACAAATTCAGACTCAAGAAACTTTAGGAAGAGCATGGGTTGGAAGTCGTGCAATGCATGATATTGCAGTGCAACTGTCGTTTACTCCACGCTCAATAGGTACTGCTGGGCATGAAAATACGATCAAATTTATCAGAAATCAGGTTAAACAAACCAGATCAAAAGCCACCATACTGCAGCGTTGGAATTACGAAGGAAGTGATGGGAAAAGAAACTCCATGACGAATGTAATTGTTCGCTTTGATCCAGACAACCCTCGTAGACTTATATTAGGCACACATTACGACAGTATTATTCGAGCATATAACGATTTAATTAACCCCGATGGGCAAATGCCAGGTGCTAATAATTCTGCTTCCGGCGTTGCTCTTCTTCTTGAAACAGCTCGCGCACTCAGTTCGTT
>CAIQPV010000503.1 GCA_903873725.1 uncultured Nitrosomonadales bacterium | reverse complement strand
CTTCGCAAGGCATGCCATGTTAGCTACAGCAAATATCACCATGCAGTTCGGCGCCAAGCCGTTATTCGAAAATGTCTCCGTGAAATTTGGGGACGGCAACCGCTACGGCCTTATCGGTGCGAACGGTTGCGGTAAATCCACGTTCATGAAAATCCTGGGCGGCGATCTGGAGCAGTCGTCCGGAAATGTCATGCTGGACAAAGGTGAACGGCTCGGCAAGTTGAGGCAGGATCAATTTGCCTATGAGGACACCCGCGTGCTGGATGTGGTGATGATGGGCCATACCGAAATGTGGGAGGTAATGGCGGAGCGCGATGCGATATATGCCAATCCAGACGCCTCCGAAGAGGACTACATGCACGCCGCCAATCTGGAGGCGAAGTTTGCCGAATTCGACGGCTATACCGCAGAGGCTCGTGCCGGTGAACTGTTGAACGGTGTTGGCATTGCGCAAGAGTTGCATGCCGGGCCGATGCGCGAAGTCGCCCCCGGCTTCAAATTGCGTGTGTTGCTGGCGCAGGCGTTGTTCTCCGACCCGGAAATATTGTTGCTGGATGAGCCCACCAACAACCTCGACATTAACACCATACGCTGGCTGGAAGATATTCTTAATGCGCGCAACAGCACCATGGTCATCATTTCGCATGACCGCCATTTCCTGAACAGCGTATGTACCCACATGGCTGATCTGGATTACGGTAAAATCACGGTTTATCCGGGCAATTACAACGATTACATGCTGGCCTCGACCCAGGCGCGCGAGCAGCAATCATCGGACAACGCCAAAGCCAAGGAAAAGATTGCCGAACTCAAAGCCTTCGTGGCACGTTTTTCGGCCAATGCGTCCAAGGCCAAGCAGGCCACTTCGCGCGCACGCCAGATTGACAAGATCAAAGTCGAAGACATCAAACCCTCCAGTCGCCAGTACCCGTTCATCCGCTTCGAATATGATGAACGTGAAAAGTTACATCGCGTTGCCGTGGAAGTCCAGCATATGTCCAAAGGTTTTGACAGGGTGCTGTTTTCCAATGTGAACTTCCGCATCGATGCTGGCGAAAGAGTTGCCATCATCGGGCCGAACGGTATCGGCAAGACCACGTTGCTGCGTTGCCTTGCGGGCGATCTTGTGGCGGATACCGGCACGATCAAGTGGGCGGATAAAGCCAAGCCTGGCTACTACGCACAAGACCATGCCGCCGATTTTGCCGAAGACAAACTGATGATGGACTGGATGACCGATTGGCGCGGGTCAAGCGATGATGATCAGGTGGTACGCGGCACGCTGGGCCGTTTGTTATTCTCCGGTGATGACGTGAAGAAAAAAGTTAAAGTGCTGTCCGGCGGTGAGAAGGGCCGCATGTTGTTCGGCAAATTGATGCTGCAAAAGCCTAATGTGCTGTTGATGGACGAACCGACTAACCACATGGACATGGAAGCTATAGAGTCGCTTAACACTGCCCTCGACCTCTACAAAGGCACACTGATATTCGTCAGTCATGACCGTGAGTTTGTTTCATCCCTGGCGACCCGAATTATTGAAATTTCTGCCAAAGGTGTAACTGACTACCATGGAACTTATGAGGAATATCTGCGTAGTCAGGGAATGGTGGTGTAGCGAAAGAACGAGAGACGTTGGAAATGGGCAGATCCATCGGTGTATTCGATTCCGGCGTGGGCGGCCTTTCAGTGCTGCGCCATATCCGGCAAGCGCTGCCCAATGAACGCCTGACCTATATTGCCGACTCCGGTCACGTACCTTACGGCGACAAGCCCGCGTCCTACATCGAACAACGCTCACTCGTCCTCACCCGCTTTCTGGTTGAGCAAGGCGCAGACGCCATCGTCATTGCCTGTAATACCGCAACGGCTGCTGCTGCTGCCTCCCTGCGCAACTGCTTTGACATTCCCATCGTGGCAATGGAACCCGCTGTCAAACCTGCGGTGGCGGCAACACGCAACGGCGTGGTTGGCGTACTGGCAACGGTCGGGACGTTGGAAAGCGCGCGCTTTGCTGCATTGCTTGAGCGCTACGCCGGAGAAGTGGAAATTGTCACTCAAGGTTGTCCCGGCCTGGTCGAGCAAGTGGAGCAGGGTAACCTCGCCGGAGTGGAGACCCGTGAATTGATCACACGCTACATCGCGCCTTTGCTGGCACGCGGGGCGGACACGATAATCCTCGGCTGCACCCATTACCCCTTTCTAACTCCGCTCATTACCGAAGTTGTCGGGCCAGACGTTATGCTGGTTGATACCGGGTCGGCTGTGGCACGGCAACTTCAGTACCGCATTCAGACCGAATTGCCGGTGCGCAATACACCCGTTCATTCCGGACATTCGACTAAGCCGGTGCCGGGCGTAGCCGAAGAGTCCGGGACCAAAAGCCATGTCGAAGAATGGCCGGATGCACAATTCTGGACCAGCGGTGATACAGAGCAAGCCACCCGCACCATGTCTATCCTGTGGGGTGAGAAAGTTGAAACGCAACGGTTACCGCAGCGATATTTATAATTCGTAATTTCAACCCAAATACTTCATTCGGGTTAAAATTTGCACAATATTTAATTGGAATCCCGGCATGACCCCCACCCGTCGCTATACATTAACCATCTCCTGCCCGGATCGCTCCGGCATTATCGCCGCAGTGAGCGGTTTCATTGCCCGGCACAATGGCTGGATCGTCGAGGCGAGTTACCACACCGACCTTGAAACGCAGCGTTTTTTCATGCGCCAGGAAATACTCGCCGACTCGCTGCCTTTCGACCTGGCCGAGTTTCACGCGCAATTTTCCGGGTTGGCAGGCGACTTCAATATGGATTGGCGCATTAGCGATTCGGAGCGGAAGAAGCGAATTGTTATCCTGGTCAGCAAGCAGGATCATTGCCTTAACGATTTGCTGCACAGGTGGCGCAGCGGCGAGTTGCAGGTGGATATTCCCTGCGTGATTTCCAACCATGAAGATTTGCGCGGATTCGTCGAGTGGCACGGCATCCCGTTCCGCCACGTTGCCATGCCGGGAAATGACGCAACAGCAAAGGCTGCCGCGTTCGGGGAAATTGCGCACCTGTTCGAACAACATCAGGGCGACACGCTGGTACTGGCGCGTTTCATGCAGATTATGCCGCCGTATCTATGTGAGCGTTATGCCGGATGCATCATCAATATTCACCACAGTTTTCTGCCTTCATTCGTCGGGGCAAAGCCCTATCACCAGGCCTATCAACGCGGCGTCAAGCTGATCGGCGCGACCTGCCATTACGTTACGGAAAACCTGGATGCCGGGCCTATCATCGAACAGGATACGGTTCGCATAGATCATGGCGACAGCGTGGACGACATGGTGCGTTACGGGCGCGACATCGAAAAAAATGTGCTGGCGCGCGGCCTGCGCTACCATGTGGAAGACCGTGTGCTGGTGTGCGGGAACAAAACGATCGTTTTCAGGTAATTCCAACCTCTTCAATCAGCAAAACTCCGTCATTCCGGCGAAGGCCGGAATCCAGTTGATTACAAATCTCCCGCGAAGCGGGACTTCATCGCAATTTTGTCCTCTATGCTGAGTTTTTCCTGCTGGATT
>CAIQPV010000502.1 GCA_903873725.1 uncultured Nitrosomonadales bacterium | reverse complement strand
TCCATGCTTGCCAGCTTCGCGTCATGCACTAAGGCAGTGGCGATAATTATTCGATCTGCCGGGTCTCTGTGGATTTCCGGGAGCATCACCGCTCGATTCGCAATCTCACAGGTAACAGGAATCGATTCCACACCGGAATTGGCAAGCGCTTCTGTCAGCCATTCGTTAACAGGCAACGGCAGTTCGAGTTTACCTCATCTTACCAATAGCGTCACTTCAAAGCAGGATATTGCTGATACAGTCAAGCGACTTTCTTTCTGCATGGCATCGACGACCGCCGGAGCGAGAGCGGTATCACCACCCAGTATCCAATTTACCCAAATGTGGGTGTCGAGTACGATCATTTTGCACAATTCCAGTCTTCAATCGGGGCCGCTGGAGAAAGAATGTCGCCGAGTATTTTTCCCATGCCTGCGATACGAGCAGAAGGTTGGTGTATCACTGGGGTTGGTGCAATACTTTTGTCCGAAAGAATGGTAACGATAACTCGCGCTTCCTCAACTTGAGGGCGATCACCCAACCATTTCACTTGTCCATGATCGTAAATAGCTTCATAACTTTGCAGTGACATAGTTCACTCCTGATTTCGTTTCCATTATTTCGACAAGATTTATAGCTAAGTGCACGTGTTTGTTGAAACGGCGCGTCATTTTACAGTATCCGCTTTCGTAGCTTCCAATCTCACTCGCTTTTTGAATGTGCCGCTTGTTGTGAGACGAAACTGACGTACCAATGCATCGCCACTTTCAGCCCTTCACCGATGCGATGGGTTGGATTATAGCCTAGCAGTTTGGCTGCTTTGCTCAAATCGACTTCACTTTCTCGGCATACTGTGCCATGCTTAATTGTGTCTTGGACAGTATGTGGACGTCCTGCAAGGCTTGTTGCAGCGCACTTAGCAGGTCGTCTGCCGATTCCATGTATTCGTGCACCAATCTGTTTCTGAGTTCGCGAAGCTCAATCCAAGCTTGAGTTGATTCGATCCATCCAAGTTTCTCTGCGCGCAGCAGATTGTCTAGCTGCGAGCCAATTTTTTCAAGGCTGGCGCGTAGCATTGCTGGCAGGAGCTTATCGCCCAACGTGTCTTGCAGACGTCCATAACGCGAAACAAATGCGTCGAGCATTTCACTGTGGTCGTCATTGTTCTCAAGCGACTCTACCCAAGAAAGATCAATATTCAGTGCTCGAAGTCTATCCGCAGTTCGCTCAAGGTAACGCGCTTCTTTTGCCGTGACCCGGATTAGTTGCATCACAATAAACTGGTTGTCTTTTGACGTTGTCATAAAACGATCCCGTTGCGTAGCGCTTGTTCATGAATCGGCTGCAGTGATTTGAGAGGATCCTTGATCAATACATCGACCTTGCGTCCCCCCAGTTTGATGTACAGTCGAGCCGAAAGGCGACATTCTTCCTGAATGCGGTGTGCCAGAGGTTCACTTGGCTCGATGAGCAAGTCGATGTCTCCGCCGAGTTGCGTGTCATCTGCGCGACTTCCGAATAGGCGCACGATAGCTTTCACTCCGAATTGGCTGGCAACCTCGCTTTTGATAATTTCGCGGGTTTTATCATCAAGACGCATCTTGCTACTCTACTTTCTGAATAAAGGGCCTGGGTCACGTTATTCGGCTCAATGCTTCAACTCCCGGTAGAAATTTTCGTGCGGGCCAAGCGCCAGCAACACACGCTTGGTCTCATCCCACCGATAGGCCAGCAAGAACTGTTGATTGACGCAGTCGAACTTGTATACAAAGACACCGATTAGATCACCTTTCTTCTCTTCGCCAAGCTTCGGATCAGCAACCACAGCCCGGATTGCCGAGTGCACTGCCTCGCGCTGATTATTATGTAGTTTCTTGTAGACACGCTTGAAGGCGGGCTTTTGTTCAAGCAACACACTCATTGTTCAGACAATGCGAAAGGCTCGGACTCCTCTTCCATTGCTAATAGCGTATCGCGCACGAACTCGATAGGCAGGTCTGGATTGTCCAGCGCAGCTCGTCCAACTTTGGCCCAATAGGCTACTTGTTGCGGAATCGAACGCATCTCGGCTTTTGCGCGCGCCTTGGCAGTTTCGTAAAGTGCATCGTCGATGCGGATGGAAATACTCATTTTGTCTCCTGTCGCAAATTACCACAAATGCAGTATAGCTGGCATTGAGGTTAAAGCACAAGCAAAAAACCGCAATTTACTTGAACTCTGTCGTGTACGCCTGTTTCGGTATTTTCTTCATCATCTTCCTTTCAAAGTAACGTTAATTTCGTCACCTTTGGAAGACTATTTAGCGGGGGAAGCTCAGATTAAGCTTACGCCCGTGCCGCTTGTTGTGAAACAAAGCTGATATACCAATGCATTGCCACTTTCAGCCCATCGCCTATGTGATGGGTTGGGTTATAGCCTAACAGCTTGGCTGCTTTGCTGATGTCGGCCAGTGAATGGCGCACGTCACCTGCGCGGAAATCACGATAGACGGGCTTTGCGCCTTGCAGATAGGGATAGCCGGGAAGTAAATTGAGTTGGAGTTGCTCGTAAAGCTGGTTGAGGGTGGTGCGGTCACCTACGGCTACGTTGTAGACTTGGTTGGTTGGGTCATTTTCCCCCCTCTCCCCTAGCCGGCTTCGCCCCCCTCGCTCCGCTCTCCCCGCCTGCGGGCGAGGGGAATCAATAGTGGCGGCGAGGAGGTTGATTTGACAAACGTTTTCGATGAAGCAGAAGTCGCGGCTGGTTTCGCCATCGCCGTTGATGAATACGGGTTCGCCTTTGATCATGCTGGCGATCCATTTTGGGATAACGGCAGCGTAGGCACCATTGGGGTCCTGGCGCGGGCCGAAGACGTTGAAGTAGCGCAGGCCGATGGTGTTGAAACCATAGGTGCGGGCGAATACGTCGGCATAGAGTTCGTTGACGTATTTGGTGACAGCGTAGGGCGACAAGGGCTTGCCGATTTTATCTTCCACTTTTGGCAGGCCGGGATGGTCGCCGTAGGTGGAGCTGGAGGCGGCATAAACAAAACGTTTGACCTTGGCATCGCGTGCAGCGACCAGCATGTTGAGGAAGCCGCTTAGGTTGGTTTCGTTGGTGGCGATGGGGTTTTCGATTGAGCGCGGGACTGAGCCAAGGGCTGCTTGGTGGAGGACGTATTCTACATCGCAACAGCCCCCCTCGCCCCAGCCCTCTCCCGCCAGGGGCGAGGGAGTGAACTGCATGGCGCGGCGGCAGTCGTCGAGGTTACGGATGTCACCTTGGATGAAGTTGAAGTTGGCCCATTGTTCCGTGGTTACTAGCGATTGCACTTCATCGAGGTTACGCTGGTGGCCGGTGGCAAAGTTATCCAGCCCTACTACACGCTGGTTGAACTTGAGCAGGGTTTCGAGCAGGTTGCTGCCGATGAAGCCTGCCACGCCGGTGATTAGCCAAGTGTGTGGCTCGTTGGAAAGGCGGGTTTTGAGTTGGTCGTATGATGTCATTTATTGAGGGTGACTGAGGGTTAATAGCCAGCTTCTCTTTGGTGTTTAACAGCTATGATTATTGCGACCTGTCCTTCGTAACGGTAAAGTGCCACATATCCACTGCTACCAAAGGGGATTGGCCATTCCTTATATTCCGGCTCCATCTCGCCAATAGGACGCCCTATTTCAGGGCGCTGTGCGAGGATTTTCACACCTTGCCGAATTGCACGCACCGCTTGCATGGCTGCTGTTGGATTTTTATCGATAAGGAAACGGTATGCGCAGTTAACATCTTCCAGAGCCGAGGGTGCCCAGATTAGACGTGGCATGAAGGCGGTTCCGCGTCTTGCCCGGCTTCGAGCTTGGCAAGCCATGCATCCGCCTCTTCTAAAGTTACATGCAGGCCTGTGCTTTGGTACTCGTTCCAAGCGCGAATCCCGTCTTGCCTGAAAGCTTCACGTTTTTCTTCCCGTTCCACATACTCGTTAATGGCGTCAACCATTATTCGGTGAGGTGTACGG
>CAIQPV010000501.1 GCA_903873725.1 uncultured Nitrosomonadales bacterium | reverse complement strand
GTAATGCTTTTCTGTTTTTTCCATCCCAACACCTTAACCTCTCCAAGGTGTTGCAGTTGGTTTTTGAGCGCGCCCAGTTATGAATATGAATCAAATCGCCAAGTCAAAAGTCGCGGTTCTCTTAAGCGGTTTGCTTGCCGCTGTTGTTCCTGTGTTAGTACAAGCGGCCAACCAGCCTGATGCGGGAACACTATTGGATACCGTGCGCAGCAAGGATTTTGCTTCGCCGAAGAAACCGGATCCCGGCATTGACGTTCAGCAGGAATCCCAGCCCGCTGCCAAGCACACCGGTGGTTACAAGACGAAAGTTACCGCTTTTCACATTACCGGCGCCACTGTATTTACTGAGGCACAATTACAATCCAGAGTTGCATCTTTGGTCGGGCAGGAACTGACACTGGCGGACCTCGAAAAAGTGGCCGCTGAAATCAGCCGCTTCTATCGCAGTAATGGGTATTTCGTGGCCCGTGCCTATTTGCCCGCACAAGAAATCAAGGATGGCGTTGTTGAGATTGCCGTACTTGAAGGACGGGTAGGCAACGTCGGCGTCAAGCTTAAAGGTGATGGGCGACTTTCCAAATTTGCAGTAAAGCGCATTATTGCCGGCTCAGCCAAACAAGGTGATGTTATCAACGAAAGCCAGCTAGAACGTGGCCTGCTTTTGGCAAACGATCTGGCTGGCGTGAGTGTCGATTCGACCTTGATACCCGGGTCGTCGGTAGGTACCTCCGATCTGGTGGTTGAAGCACGGCAAACGGGAAGTGTCAGCGGCGGAATTGACTACGATAACTTCGGTAACAAATTCACCGGATCGTCCCGCGTCGGCGCTTCCGTCAACCTCAACAACTCCTTTGGTGATCAGGTTGCCTTGCGTGTGATGACATCGGGGAGCGGGCTTAGATATGGGCGTGTTTCCTATCTCCTGCCGGTCGGCGCGGCGGGTACCAAATTGGGTGCGGCCTATTCCGTCATGGACTACAAACTGGAAGGAGCTTTCTCGTCGGTTAACGGTGAGGGCGATGCAAAAATTGCCAGCCTGTACGCCATTCATCCTTTCATCCGCAGCCGCAACAACAACCTTTACGGGCAATTGGGCTACGACAGCAAGAATATGGTTGACAAGGCCGGTGGTGCTACGAACGACGACAAACACGATGACCTCTACATGGCGGGGCTTTCCGGCGACTCCCGGGATAGTCTGGGTGGTGGCGGGATCAATAGCTACAGCGCAACTTTTTTTAGCGGAAAGCTGGACTTGGGAGCAAACCCGAACTATTTGGGTCTGGATGCCAAGGGGCCGCAAACCAATGGCAGTTTCAATAAAACGGACTACAGCGTTTCGCGCGTGCAGCGCCTGACGGATGAATTTTCCCTCTATACCGCGTTTTCCGGGCAATTTACTTCCAAAAATCTGGACTCATCAGAGAAGTTTGTTCTTGGCGGTGCGGCCGGAGTTCGCGCTTACCCGCAAGGCGAGGCATCGGGTGACCAAGGCCAATTGCTTAACCTTGAATTACGTCGCGATCTGGGCGGTTACGCATACGGCAATCTGCAATTCTTAGGCTTCTTTGATGTTGGAAATATCCAACTGAACAGAAATACCTGGACTAACTGGCAAGGTACCAATTCCTCGCTGCACAACAACTACAGCCTGGTCGGCGCGGGTCTTGGAATTAACCTCAGCAAGGCAGGGAGTGGCGACAACCTTGGGGGCTATTCAGTCAAGGCTTACCTGGCCGCCAAAATCGGCACCAACCAAGGCGCTGATGCCAAAGGCAACGACAGCGATGGCACCCATAGCGCGGCCCGTTTCTGGTTGCAGGCCAACAAATGGTTCTGATGCCATTGCAACGAAATATGTAGCCCCACTTCACCGGGGCTACAACTGCATTAATTCTCAAGTTAATGATGTAAAAACTAACTAGCACCATACTGCCGGAATTTCCAGATGACCGGAATCAAAAAAATCAAGGAGCTTACTGTGGAAAATCTGAACCAAGCAAAACAAACTAATAAAGCCAAGAAGTTGTTTCCATCTTTCACAGTAAAACTCTCCGGCGGCAAGTCGATGACATATACTTTCCGTCCGCGACCGGTCATGCACACGCTCCTGGCCACTCTTCTGGCCGGGTTCTACGGCAATGCTTTCGCGCTTAATCCCAACGCGCTGCCCACCGGTGGCAATGTTACTGCAGGCGCTGCCTCGATCACGCAGAACGGTGCGAACCTGAACATTACCCAGTCCACGCAGAGCGCGATAATTAATTGGAACACCTTCAATATCGGCTCCGGCGCTGCCGTTAACATTGCACAACCCAACAGCTCCTCAGTTCAGCTTGACCGTGTCATCAGCAGCAACCCTTCGCAAATTTTCGGTCAACTTACTTCCAATGGGCAAGTATTCCTGATCAACCCGAGCGGCGTGCTATTCGGCTCCGGAGCCAGCGTTAACGTGGGCGGCCTGGTTGCTTCCACGCTTGATATTACCGATGCCAACTTCAACGCAGGCAAATACACTTTCGCCAATAACGGCAGTGCGGGTTCCGTAGTCAACCTCGGCAACATCACGGCTGCGGATGGCGGCTACGTCGCCCTGCTTGCTCCGGAAGTCAGCAACCAAGGTGTCATCACCGCAAAACTTGGCACTGTGGCACTCGCCGGCGGAGACCAGATCACCCTCGATACGGTCGGCGACGGACTGATCAAGGTTACTGTTGATCAGGGTGCGGTTAATGCGCTGGCCGAAAACAAGGGGCTGATCAAGGCGGATGGCGGTTTGGTTTATTTGGGCGCGAAAAACGCGGGTGACCTCGCGGCGACTGTGGTCAATAATACTGGCATTATCGAAGCCAATTCTTTGGTTGAGCATAACGGCATCATCATTCTTGAAGCGACCGGTACAGGTGGTGGTGCAACGAATGCCGGTACCCTTGATGCATCCGGTGTTGATACAGCTTCAGGCGGTACGGTCAAAGTATTGGCGATGGAAGGCTTGGCTTCCTCTGCAGCAGGCTCAAGCATTCTGGTTCGCGGGGGAGATAACGGCGGAGACGGCGGCAACATCGAAGTGTCGGGTAGTCAAGTATTGCTTGGTGGCGTGATTGATGCACGCGCACCTGCAGGTCAAATTGGTACTTTCCTGATTGACCCCACCGCTCAGACCATCAGCACGGCAGTGGATTCGGGTACCAACCTGAATGTTAATACCCTTGAGACCGATCTGGGTGGCGCAACCACGACAGTATCAAGCGCAACCACACTGAGCGTGAACACCGGCGTGAGCTGGGCCACTGCAAGTAACCTGATTTTGCAAGCGGGCACGGATATTACTGTCCCGGTGACAGGAGGCTTTCAAGCTACAGGATCAGGAAGCCTGAGTCTGCAAGCCGGGGGAAATATCCTCCTGCAAGGCGTTACCACACTCACCGGCGGTGCTTTTGGCGCCTATGCAGGTAACAGCTTCGTTGGAGCAGGGACGGGTAACTTTACCAGCAACACCGCAGGCTTGATCACGACCAATGGCGGTAGCGTGACCATTTCTTCGGGTACCACATCAGGTACGACCTCCATCGGCTTGGGCATTGCAAACGCCGGCGTTGTAAATGTGACTGGTACTGGCGGAATCACGCTGGGTGGTTCAGTCGACACCCAAAGTGGTATCGTAACTTTTAACAACAATGTTGCCCTTTCCAATGACGTGACCATTCAGACTAACGATACGGGCTCCGGCGCGGCAGTCACATTCTCGGGCACCCTGAATGGTGCGCACAGTCCGACCATTTTGGCGGGTTCCGGTACTGTCACTGTTAGTGGAGTGATGGGTGGTACCGCTGCATTGTCTTCTTTCACTGTAACATCGGCTGGAAATGTCTCTCTTAATAATATCGGCGCTGCGGGGACAGGGGTTACTGGTAACACCAGTATTACAGCAACGGGTGCATTAACCTTTGCCGGCACCACTTATAACGGTAACTATCAGTATTACAGCGCTACAGGTTACACAACACCTGCGGCACTCACGACATTTGCTTCGAACGGCAATTTGGTTCAATTCTCCGGTGGCAATATCGCCGCTGGCGGTGCCTTGACTGTCAACAGCGGTGCCGGTGCCGTATCAGCAAACAACATCACGCTGGGTGGAGGTGGAGCGCTGAATATCACGACGACCGGCGGCAACGTGAATACGGGCAATATTGACGGTTTAGCAGGTGCTTCCGCTGTCACTATCGGCGCGGGAAGCGGCGATGTAACCGTTGGCACCGTAGGTGCGAGCGCATTGGGCGCGCATGTTGGCGCGGTGAACATCAGCGGTAATGCCGGCGTTTCCATAGGTGCGATTTCCACCAACGCCAGCACTGTTACCTTGGCTTCAACCGGGCTGATCCAGCTTGGCGGTAGCATTGACACCACTGAAGCGGGTGCTGTTGCCGGTGCCGCGATCAATCTGAACGGCCCCACCCAGATTAATACCAATGTCACGTTGCGCACCGCCGGCACGTCGAGCGCTGCGGTCAATATCAACAACACCATCGATGCAAAGACGACCGGTGGTCAATCTCTGACGATCAACTCCGGCACTTCGGATTTGAGCGTCGACTACGCTTTGGGCGCAGGGGTCGCCCTTGGCAGCGTCACGGTTACCGCTGGCAATGTGACGAGCAGCGCAGCAGGCACTATCACGACCTCAGGCGCTGGCTCTAATGTTTCCATTACTTCCGCAGCGACTGACACCATCACTATCGGCGGGGTAATTAGTGCCAGCGGCAATGTCTCCTTGTTGGCGGATAACTTGGTGGTGACCGCTGGCGTGACTTCCGGCAACACCATCACTTTGGCACCTGTTACCGCAGCCAGGGGGGTTGAAGTCGGTACGGGCGCAACCGGCGCTACTACGCTGGACATCACCCAGGCCATCCTGAACGACCTGAATGGCAGCACCACCATCATCGGCAACAGTAGCGCAGGACGGGTTGACATCTTTGGCGCTACCGCTGTGGGTACGACAGTCTCCGGCACAAGCACGCCCAGCCTTACCCTGATCACCGGCGCTGACATCACCAATGATTCCGCCAATAATAGTGGCGCAAGTGGCTACATCGTGACAGCCAGCGGAACCATTAACTTGCAGGCAGTCAACGGTATCGGCAGCACGGGACACCCCTATAATTTCTCGACTAGCGCGCCAACTGTCACGTTCAGCAACTCTGGATCGAACGCAGTAAATATTGACGACACTTCTGCTGGCGTTACCACTTTCTCCGGAAGCAACTCCGGCGGCAACATCGCTTTGACGAAGACGAACAACAATCTCGAAATTGGTTCCACAGGCATTACGGGTAGCAGCACTGTAGCGATTGACAATAAAACCGCCGCGAACAGTATCCTCGACACAGCAGGAGGTACCGTAACAGGAACAACCGCTATTAATCTCGGTACAGCGGGCACTACACAGAACATCGGTACGCTTGCCCATGCCATACAAATTGCACCTGGCACCGGTACGGTTTCAGCAAAATCGGCTGGGGCAGCAGCTTTGGGCAACATCTATTTGAATCAGGCTTCCGGCAATCTGGATATCAGTAAATACACGCTTAGCACGACAGGAGGGACTGCTGCCACAACCGTGGGGCTCTCCACCACAAATGGCAGTATTACAGTGAATAATACAGGCGGGTTCAATGCGAATACGAATGCCGATGCCTTCACACTGACCACTGCGGGCACTACACAGAACATTAATTTCACCGGCGCTACGCTGACAGCTAACGGTAACGCAACGCTGAATGCCACCGGTGCCATTACCACCACTGGTGGAGCGCCTGATCTCTCCAGCACGGGAACCGTGTCCCTCACCGCCGTCGGCGGAATCGGTTCGTCTTCACATGCCATTACCACCAATGCGCCTACTGTCATTTTCGCCAACAGCGGCTCCTCCGCATCCGGTGTTTATATTTCCGACTCCAACGGAGCCGGTGCCTCGTTTAGCGGCGGCAACACGGACAGTGCCGGTGCGGTATATCTTACTGAGTCTGCAGCGGGACAAGCTTTGACAGTCAATGGATCAAACGTATCCTCCACCAACGGTGCCATCACTCTTACCGCCGACGCACTTACCTTGGCCGGAACAGTGGGCGCGGGTACATCAACCGTTACCCTGCAGCCGTTCACCACAACTGCAAACATCGGCATTGACGACAGTACCAAAACCTTTAACG
>CAIQPV010000500.1 GCA_903873725.1 uncultured Nitrosomonadales bacterium | reverse complement strand
TACCAGTACACCCCGAAGCTATCGCAACCAGTCGGCATTTTCGGAATAAACCAGTTGGTGATTCCAATGTTGGGTGATTTCCACAGATGTACCCCCCAGTCGTCATACTTACCATCCGGACGGTTGTAGTGAATACCGACTTGACCGTCGGGAACCGGTACGTCTTTGCAATCGGCAGCCACTGAAGAATAGCTTGTAACGGTAAATGCTACAGCCAATGCGGTATTGATGAAATTACGCTTATTCAACATTAAACTCTCCTTTATTGAGATTAGTACTTCTTGAAATGGATCGCGCCAGATGGCCTGCATTACAGCCAACGACGCTACCCCTTTACTCCACCGGCGGTAAGACCGGGAACCATCCACTTCTGGGCGAAAAGGAAGACGACGGTAATCGGCAACCCCGACAAAATCGCCGCAGCGGCAAAATCTCCCCACAAGTATTTTTGCGGATAGAGATAATTCTTGATTCCCACTGCCAGAGTGAGATTGTCCGTGCTTTTCAATAGTATCGAAGCAACCGGATATTCATTGATTCCGCTAATGAATGCCAACAGAAAAACCACCATCAATATCGGCACGATCATCGGCAACAGTACATACCGAAAGGCTTGGAACGCCGTAGCACCATCGACTTTGGCCGCTTCTTCAATTTCAACCGGAACCGTTTCAAAATAACCCTTGATGGTCCAGATATGAACCGCAATTCCACCGGTATAGGCCAGGATCAGGCCGCCATGGCTTTCAATGCCCAGCCAGGACACATAACTTCCGATGCGGTCAAAAATGGTGTAAATCGCAACCAGTGCAAGCACCGTGGGGAACATCTGAATGAGCAAAAGTCCGTTCATCATGTGGTTTTTGAACATAAACTTCATGCGCGCAAAGGCATAGGCGCAGGTGGTCGACAACACCACGCCTATCAAGGCCGAAATTAAAGCGACTTTTACCGAATTCCATAACCAGAGCAAGACCGGGAACTGCGGCTCCATCAACACCCCGTCCAGCCCCTGATAGGAAAATCCAAAAGCCAACGCCCAATGCTCCAGGCTGATGGTCTGCGGAATAATACTTCCCGTCGCAAAGTTGCCCGGCCTGATGCTGATCGAAAAAATCATCAGGAATGGGAACATGATCAGGCAAATAAACCCGATGATCGCGATATGAGCGAACACCACTCTCCAGCGATGCGATTTATCCAGTACTATAGCCATGTAATTTCTCCTTGACGGGGTTCTTTCAGTAACCCGGATTCAATTTCATCAACGCGCTTCCTGTGCATTAACCTTGGTCAAGCGCATATTAATCAGGGATAGAACTGCCACCATTAAAAACAGTACGGTGGAAATTGCAGCGGCAAGGCCAAAATTCGCCCCCGAGTCTTCAAAAGCAATCCGGTAGGTAAACGACACTAACAAATCCGTTGTGCCCGCAGGAACTTTGGTATCCAGAAAATCGGGACGCCCTCCGGTCAGTAGCTCAATCAACATCACATTATTGAAATTGAAAGCAAAGCTGGCGATCAGCAATGGCGTAATCGGCTTGACTATGAGCGGCAGGGTAATTTTGAAAAAATTGGTTATAGGCCCGATACCGGCAATGGCCGAGGCCTCGTAAAGATCGGCCGGAATGGCCTTGATCAGCCCCATGCATACCACCATCATGTAAGGAAAACCCAACCAGGTGTTCACGATAAGCAGCATGACCTTGGCCAGGAACGGCGTGGAAAACCACGCCGGGTGCAGGCCGGATAGCAGTGCCAGTATCTGATTGATTTCACCCGTATTCTGGTTGAACAAGCCCTTGAATATCAGTATGGAAATAAATGCCGGCACGGTATAGGGAATAAAAAACATCGTCTGGTAGACAGCACGAAAGCGCAATGCATCCCAATCCATCAGAACCGCCAGAACAATGCCTACACTGAAGGCGAAAAGCACGGTCAACCCGGCAAAGGTTACCGTCCACATAAAAATCCGTAAAAATGGCTCGCTGAATGACGTATCGGAAAATATCTTGGAGTACTGCGACCATCCCACCTGTACTGTAAAACCGGGGGTTATTTGTTCACCCAACGCAGTCTCAAAATAACCGGTTTTCATATTGGCGCTTAGCACGGAATTATCCTGCTGGTTAGTCAGTGTCCCGTTGGCATTCTCTTGATAAAGTTTGCTGACGGCACCGTACTGGTGCAAACCGGTTACACTCACCAGTTGCCCATTCGGCAAATGGAAGGACACCAATTTCAGATTCGGCAGGTAGCTGATAAGAACTTTGGTATCGACCGGCTCTGAAAGAGGCGCATCTCCCGCTGCCGGCGCTTGTGCTTCGACAACTATCGGGCCTTTATAGAGTGCCAGGGGAGGACTGACAAATACGGTGGACTGCTCGTCTTCCAACCTGACCCGGAAGGCATGTCCATCGTGATGCAGGGTGAAGGCATAGCTTTTCCCGCCTTCAACCGTATAGGTCTGATCAAGAAAATACTGCCTGGCGCGTTCAAAGGTCAGCAGATTGCGGGAGCTGTAATTGGTAAAACTGATGGTAAAGGTATAGACAATCGGGAATACGACAAACACCAGTGTCGCTATGAGCCCCGGAAATAAGTACCGGTAGGGGTAAGCACGGGAAGAGGTATAAACAAACAGGCCGAATGCCAGCACGGCGAGGCAAGCCAGAGCCACAACGAACTGGCCGGCCACATAGATTTTGGCCACCAGGTATAAGCCGAACAGCACCACCATAGCGGAAATAAGCTGTTGGCTAATTTTTTGCATACTACTGCTCATACGTGCTTAACTCCCATTGAACCTCAAACTCGGTACATTGTTGAATTAAAATGCAGCGTGATGCTCAAGCATCGAGCAAAAATATATCGTATATCGTTATATCGTTCCCACGCTGAGCATGGGAACGATCAACGTCCTTTCAAATGCAGGCGACGGAAACAATCCGCCGCCGTCATATTACTTGCTGGTCATGCGCTTTGCCGCGTTGTCCAAAGCTTCCTGGGGCGTTTGACGACCGTTGGCGAGATTGCCCAGTGCCGGCGCCATCGATGACCAAAAACGGCTCATCTCGGGATTGTTCGGCATCGGGTGGCCTGCATCAGCCGATTCCATGGTTGCCTTGATGTTTGGATCGTTTTTCAGTTTGTTAAAAAAAGCCTTGTTGGCGGGTACACCCAGGGGCGTTGCGGCATTCATCGCCTCCAGACCCGGTACCGTCAGCAAGTTTTTCTCCAGGAATTCAACCGCCAATTCCTTGTTTACGCTGGAATGGTTGATCATGCAACCCAGCACACCGATAAACGGAGCCGACGGCTTGCCTGCCACAGAGGGAATCGGTGCCACCCCAAAGTTGATCTTCGATTTCTTCAAGTTGTCCCAAGACCACGGGCCGGTGATCCACATCGCAACCTTGCCGCTGTTCATACCCGCCTCGGCGTCTGAACCGGACGTATCTTCTGGAACGATACCTCCCTTGACGAACTTGGCCAACAGTTCGGCACCCTTCAGGGCACCGGCATTGTTCACGCCGGAGTCGGTAGCGTCATATGTACCATCGGGTTTTTGTTTGTAAGGGTATCCCCCATTGGCAGCCAGCAGTGGCCAGGTAAAGTACGTGTTCTCATATTCCCAGAGAATGGCGCTCTGCCCCTTGGCCTTGAGTTTTTTGTCCAGCGCCGGAATCTCCTCCATGGTCTTGGGTGGTTTGGGCACTATATCCTTGTTGTAGACCAGCGCGATGGCTTCGATTGAAATCGGGTAGGCCCAAATTTTGCCATTCATGGTAAAAGCTTTCCATGCCATCGGTGTGATCTCATCCTGGAACTTCTTGGACGGCTTGACCGGATCGATCAAACCGGCAGCGATCCACTCGCCGGCACGATCATGCGGCCAGCACCAGATATCCGGTCCCTTGCCGGCTGCGGCGGCTTGCTGAAATTTTCCGGGAGCATCTTCCGGGTGCTCAACAATCACCGGCACACCCGACTTTTTGGTGAATTCATCGCCAACCTTCTGAATACCTGCGTATCCCTTGTCAGCATTGATCCACAACGAGAGTTTACCCGGCTCCGAGGCATGGGCAGTGCCAAAGCTTGAGACCAATGCAAGTGTTATGAGTTTTTTCTTGAGAGTCATGATTGCTCCATTCAGTGAGTGTTAATAAATTGCTGTCTTGGTGTTGATTTGTTAACAACTTAAATACAGGAAACTACAAGGTCCTAACCCGCCGGAAGGCAGCTCCGGCATCGTTAAACAAGTAACACCTACCGGGTGGCAGATGTACACTGATTTTCTCTCCCACTTGTGCGCCATGAGCAGCATCGGCGCGAACCACCAGAGGCTCCAAAGCGCCCTGGGCTTGAAGATAAAGCACGGTGGCCTCGCCAAGGTGTTCGACCGCAATAACTTCACCGGACAGAGTGTTTCCGCTCGTATCAAACATCCAGTGTTCAGGGCGAATGCCGACCGTAACCTTGGCACCATTCACTCCGTCACGGGCATCCACGGCAGTCACAATGACACTGCCATCCGCCAGCTCGACAGTGGAAGATTCCTCCGTGGCAGATACCAGCTTCCCCTCGATGAAGTTCATTTTC
>CAIQPV010000499.1 GCA_903873725.1 uncultured Nitrosomonadales bacterium | reverse complement strand
GTGATCGTGGCCGAAGTGGAATGATCCAAATACTGTTTATTTAACCGTTCGTGGTGAGCACTTCGATAAACTCAGGAGAGCCTTGTCGAACCACCGGCTTCGCAACCAGCACCCTTCGACAAAGCCTTTAGTCCTGAGCATAGTCGAAGGGACAGAGCGAACGGAATTTGATCGTTCCCATGCTCCGCGTGGGAATGCAGCCAGAGACGCTCCGCGTCTCTATCATGTTGATACGCAGCCAATGGCGATGACGCAGAGCGTCCAATGCGGCGCTACCACACGGAGCGTGGGAGTGATAGGGAAGTCACTGCCGGATGCGTTTGGTTGATTCGCGCACGATCAGCTCGGGGGCGGGCGCTGTCTGGTGCGGAATGCGTCCTTCAATAAGATCAACGATCGCCATGGCTGCGACTTTGCCGATTTCATAAATACCAATCCGCACGGTAGTCAAAGGGGGGATAGTAAAACCGGACGTTTGCAAATCATCGAACCCGACCAAGGAAATGTCATCCGGGATTCTCAATCCTTTACGGTAAAGTTGCAGCGCAGCACCATAAGCAGATTGGTCATTGCACGCCAGAATCGCGGTAAAAGGAATACGCGAGGCCATCAGTTGCTGGACAGCAATGCCTCCCTGGGCTTCGTGGAAATCTCCCTGGGCTGTCAGCTCGGGATGGATGGCGATACCCGCTTCGGTTAAGGCAGACCGATAACCGCGCAAGCGGTCAACTGCATTCGGATGGTCGCTCGGACCGGTGATACAGGCGATATGTTCATGCCCCAGTTCAAGCAGATGCCGGGTTGCGAGTCGGGCGCCTTCAAAATTATCAAAATGAATGGAATGCAAAGATTTTGCCGCAAGCGTTCTACCTGTGACCACCAGCGGCAAACGTTTTGCCTGTGCCACAAAAAATGCATTCGGCAAGCAACCGTGCAGCACGATTATTCCATCTACACGCCGTGCCAATAATTGTTTGAAACAGGCCCGTTCGTCATTCTGGCGAAAATGACCACTGATAAAAAGCGGGGTATAACCGACCACTTCAAGCCGGTCTTCAATACCACGCAAACCCTCGGCGAAAAACGGACTGTCAATCGCCTGGGTAATCACTCCTATGGTTTGGGACTTACCGCGCGCGAGTCCCTGTGCGATGGGATTGGGAATAAAGTTGAGTTTGGCAATCGCCTTCTGGACTGCCTGACTTTTTTCTTCGCTGACTTTTGCCGTTCCATTCAGGATGCGGGATACGGTGCTGGGAGAAACACCCGCTTCACGCGCGACCATTTCGAGGGTGGCGGGTGAAGTGTCAATTGGGGGATCAGATTTCAAGGTCGTGTACCTGTCAATGTTGGGAACAAGTTCACTCGATTTTTCTAGGTGATATTAAGTTATAAGCCTGACCAAAAAAACAGCCAGTCCCATTTACATGGAGCTGGCTGTCTGATCAAAACATCTGATAGAACTTTATTTTTTAGTAACGATTTTTCAGTATGAGTTTTTACTGAAACGTAATGCCACCTGTAATATTCACAGTTGTTGGGTAAACCCCACCAGTTACTACAGATGTATTTGCGCTAGATGTCAAACCACCGGGTAGGTTGATTGGTATAGC
>CAIQPV010000498.1 GCA_903873725.1 uncultured Nitrosomonadales bacterium | reverse complement strand
CCACTCCCGTCTGGCCTTGCGCGACGTAAGCCGCTTTGAGCTCATTGGCCTGGTTTTCGGCGATCGCGGCGAGATTGGCCAGTCGACCCGGCTTTGATCCGGGCACGCCGATTGCGTAAAACTGATTGGCGAGAGCGACGATTGCGGGTCCGTTGCCGTACTTTGAGATAAATGCGTTCTGCCGCATGTTGACGGCTTGGTTCAAGGAGGCTTTGCGGGCCTCTTTGCGTACGCTGGCGAGCATGAATGGTTTGATCGCAGCCTCTATCTCCAGGAAATCGAATTTGAGCCGCGAAGGATCGCCGGGTTGGGAGGGAATTGCGCCGAGCGTGGCGTAGAATGCGGCGAAATCGAAGGCCTTTATCGTCGACCCGAGCTCCGCGTCGGCTGACTCGAGGATTCCGTCTATCTCGAAGCAGAGATGCGCTACCTGGTACGGACGCGTTTTGAGTGATATTGGTTTAGTTGTAATTGAAGTTGGTCCCATGGTGGTAGTCCTGTCTACGCCACGCCCCGGATCAGGCAGGCGACGGTCGTCTCGTCTCCGCAGGTTGCAAATACTCCGCAGATGTCTTGTAAGGGAATGGATACGCACTCGCCGGCCTTCAGGATGCCCATGGTCGTCTGGGTACCCGACGCCACCTGGGTGCCGAAGGTGATGTCCTCGCCGAACTCGTCGTTTCGCATGTGGAAGAGCAAGGGTTTGTTGAAGCTCAGGTCGACTGTCAGCCCTGCGGAGCCCCAGAGAAACCTGGTGCCCCGAACTCTAACCTCGTAACTCGGCGTGTTCCAGTGTTCAGAGCCCGGCAGCATTCGTGAAACATGCATGGTTATTGCCCCCAAGTAAAGTGATTTGGAAATACGAAATTGGTGAACGACAAGGTGATGCTGACATCCACGGAGCGCACATGGTGCCACCATCCCACCGGGACGAAGAGCACCTCGCCCGGCTGGAGCACGAAGTCTATGACGTTGGCATTGGCGAACCCGGGAAAGCGCACCAGGTCCGGATTCTCGCAATCGACCTCGCTGAAAACGGATTCGCGATTATACACATACTGCCACTGGGCAGCCGGAATCAGGCGGCAGCGCTTTCGCCCGGTCACTTGCGCCATCAGGATATTGCTTGTGTCGTGATGCAGCGGCGTGACCGTACCCGCGGGTCCGAACCAGAAGTGTGCCATGCGGCCGGTTTGGGTTTCGGTGAGGTATTCCGGGAAGGCACGGAAGTCCTGGAGCAGCGGCTGGGTTCCGGGACGCTCGAAGAAACGATTGTTGGCCACCAGATAGTAATCGTTCGTTGGACCGCCGTTAAATACAAGGTCGACGTAACTGGCGAAATTCATCTCGGCGCGATGCGCGGCACAATTGATCTCATACCGGGGGTCGCTGTTGCGGCCTGTCATCACCTCGACCAACTGCTCGCCCGCCACCCTTTTGAGGTAGTCCGGCGTCCATGCGGTAAGTGCCCGCCAGGCCGTCATCAGGCCGGTGAGAATCACGGGGCGATTGGCCGCGTAGTAGCGGTCGCGAAATTCCTCCCGGGATACTCCCGTTCGCTTCTCAATCACTGTGTTTGCCGGATCGAGTTGCGCCAGTTTCCCCAGCACGTTGAGCAGTGCAGCGCCCTTTCGGAGACCTTGCCTGGCGCGCAGGACCCCGTGGAAGAAAGGATTGGAGTTGATTCCTCGGAGTTCTTCGGCTGCAAGTTCACGCGAATATCCATTTTTCGCCACGATTTCCAGAATGGTCTCATCGGGCGTGCCCAGGAACTTGCTTTGTCCGGTCCACTGCTTCCACCCGACGGGCATCGCTTTCGGGGCCTTCTTAACCGGGCCGGCTTCTGCCGCATCGACCGCTGCCGGCGGAATGCCTTCCTCGGTGTAGCGATTCAGCCATTCCTGGTTGCGATGGTCGGATTGACGCCGCAAGCGGGGCGGCGGCACCGTGGTCGTTAGTGCTTGTGGTACGTTGAGCCACGCGAGAACTTTTTTAATCTGATTGGCATAGTCCGCAGCCAGGTCTTCGTAGCGGATTACGAGCGGAGCGATCTGATTCTGCGCGAAGAATGCCGCGCCACCCACTTGTGGAACGTAAGCCGTCATAATCACCAATGAAATCGGCATATTGGATATGCGATAGCCGTCCGCTGTGGGCCCAAACATCTGCGGCAACCCCGCTGACGGTGTCGAAATATTCTGGCGAATCGAAACCACATCGAACGCATACGCCTTGGTGGGCGTCGCGGTCGCTGTCAGTGAGACCTGGACTCCGGCCATTTTTTATATATTAGTGGTCGTGGCAATGGCTAAATTTGAGATTGTTAAAATAAGGGAATATAAGTTTACCTTCCTTTTAATTATGTCGATTGCTGGTGCCGGTTACGTTAATTTGTATGCTCAGGAGCTAATCCAGGGTAAAAAAAACAAGATTTTGGAACTTTGGGCCGTAAAACTAAGTTCGGAAAGAGATTCGGGGGCCGAAATCTTCCTTTCGGAACTTGACAACAAACTCCGAACGGATACCATTATTCAATCACATTTAATCCCTCCATATAAATCGCTTGAATCTTATTTGCAAAACACCTATTTTACAGGCTTTTGGCGGAATTACAATATGCAGATAACTGTGTGTGATGCAATTGACAGTGTCTATATTACCGACGAGAAACGGCATTATCCATGTGTCGATTTTTTCAACAATCTTCGTGAATCCAAAGGATTGCGCGTGACAGGAAGTAAT
>CAIQPV010000497.1 GCA_903873725.1 uncultured Nitrosomonadales bacterium | reverse complement strand
TGCCATGCGCAAGGATTTCATCGTCTCGCGCCGGCCGGTGAGAATTTTGTGGGAGTAAGTCTGGTGCCCCACATCCCATACTAGCCTGTCATGCGGCGTGTTGAACACATAATGCAGCGCGACGGTCAATTCCACTGTGCCCAGATTGGAAGACAAATGGCCGCCGGTTTTGCTGACCGATTCGATCAGGAATTGTCGTAACTCATCCGCCAGTTGTGGTAGCTGTTTGCGTTCCAGGTGGCGCAGATCGTCGGGGAAATTTACTGTGTTCAGGAGGGAATACATTAGAACTTTCTTAACACGATAAAGTCGGCAAGTTCGCGCAGGCGGCGCGCCTCTTCACCAAATCCGGCCAAAGTATCCAGCGCTTCACTATGCAACTCTGCGGCCATTATTCTGGCTGCCTGCACACCGAGTAACGTAACATACGTGGGTTTGTGATGGTCGGCATCCTTGCCGGCGGTTTTGCCTAAAGTCGCGGTGTCTGCTTCGCTGTCAAGCACATCGTCCACTACCTGAAAAGCTAACCCGACACATTTGCTGAAACGATCCAGCAGGTTCAGATTTGCATCGTCAAGCCGCTCTCCGCAGTGTGCGCCGAGCAACACAGCCGCGCGGATCAACGCACCCGTCTTGTGAATGTGCATGAATTCGAGTTCCGGCAAACTGAGCTGCTTGCCCACGCTATCCAAATCGATCGCTTGACCACCTGCCATGCCGCGAGATCCGGAGGCTGCGGCGAGTAGTTTGACCATCTGTAATTGACGGGCCGGATCGGCGTTGAGTGTGTGTTCCCCCAAGAGTTGGAAAGCCAAACTTTGCAGTGCATCACCCACTAATAGAGCTGCAGCTTCGTCAAATTGAACATGACAAGTCGGCTTGCCACGGCGTAGCACGTCGTTATCCATGCACGGCATGTCATCGTGTACCAGCGAATAGGCATGGATCAATTCGACCGCAGCAGCGGCAATGTTGACGCGCGATATTTCTGCCCCGGTTAATTCACCTGCGGCAAAGGCCAGCAAGGGGCGCACTCGCTTGCCGCCCTCAAGAACGCTATAGCGCATGGCCGCATGCAAGCGTTCGGGCGCAACTTCAGCCGATGGCAATATGCTGCGCAGCACACCCTCGAAGCGATTCTGGTGAGCGACCGACCAAGCCTGGAAAATAGTCTCTGGCATCAGGACAGACTTGCGTCCCCCGTAATCTGGAAAGTTTTCAATGTTCCTTCTTCCAGTACGCGTACCTGCTGCTGCGCATCTTCCAGACGGCCACGGCAAAGCTGCAACAACTCGGCGCCGCGTTTGTACGCGGTCAGCGAATCTTCCAGTGACAGTTTGCCCGACTCCATATTGGCGACCACCTGCTCGAGTTCGGCAAGCGCCGCCTCGAAGCCTTGTGATTTAGGGGATTTTCCGGCCATCTGAGTATCCGTTTGCAAAGAAGAGTATTCTACCGAAAGGCTTGGCTTCGGACAATTTTTTACGTTGACGATTGTTCCTCAGATGGTACGGGCCGCGTGGTGGAGGAATATGTTGATAAGCGGGGAATGAGGAATAAGACTCATATTGAGCATAATTCAGAACGGCGCGGTGCTACGGCGAACC
>CAIQPV010000496.1 GCA_903873725.1 uncultured Nitrosomonadales bacterium | reverse complement strand
GACTTCGCCATGCTCAGCCTCATATACCGCAAATAATCCTGTTTCTTTGACCAGTCGCGCCAGCTTGATAGTGTCTTCGGAAGCGGCCCCCCATCCGAGCGGGCAGGGGACAAGGATGTGAATATAGCGTGCGCCATGCATGCCCATTGCCTTGGTGACTTTGTATTCGAGATCGTGCAAATCAGCCACCGTGGCGGTGGCGACATACGGACTGTTATGTGCCATGGCAATTTGCGGCACGTTCTTGCCTTGGCCGAAAACGTTGCCAGGCTCCGGCCCCACCGCCATGGTGGTGGCGGTACGCGCGGCTGGTGGCGTGGCGCTGGAGCGCTGCACACCGGTGTTCATGTAAGCCTGGTTGTCGTAGCAAATGTAGAGCACGTCATCATTGCGCTCGAACATCCCGGACAGACAGCCGAAACCGATGTCGGTTGTACCGCCATCACCGCCCTGGGCAATCACTCGCACATCGTGGCGACCTTTGACTTTCATCGCTGCGGCAATGCCCGTGGCGACTGCTGCGGCGTTGCCGAACACCGAATGTATCCATGGGATCTGCCACGATGTTTCCGGGTAGGGTGTGGAAAATACTTCCAGACAACCCGTGGCATTCGCCGCAATAAGCTGATTGTTGCAGGCCTGCATCGCGGCGTCGATGGCATAGCGTGCGCCCAGCGCTTCACCGCAGCCCTGACAGGCGCGATGGCCGGAGTTGAGCGAATTGGTGCGGCGCATGTTGGCCTGCACGCTACGCTCTTCGGCTTCAAGTAGGCGGTTGCCAACAGTAAAAGTGCCAGTCTGAAAAAATTTGACGGGTTGGAATGGCATGGTATCCCCCTCAGGAAATTCTCGCGGCAATTACAACTACATCGCGCAACATATTTTCGGCAATAGGGCCGGAGCGGCGTTTTTGCTTTTGGCGCTCAAGTTCGCGATTGACGATGTTGTGGTCAAGATCGAGGAAGGTCAAATGCTCCAATTCATCCTTTTCTGCCTGGCGGAATAATTTGTGTAGGGATGATTTGGTGATCGAACGTCCGCCGAGACCGGCAATCACGGTATAGCCATGCAAATTAAAACCAGATAACGCCATGCGTACATCTGTCGATACGATGCCGCCGATGCCCACTGCGAGGCTTTTTTCCAGAATCACCACCCGATTGGCATGCTGCAATACTTCTCGGACTGCAGCCAGTGGAAATGGACGGAATGAAATGATACCCAGCGCGCCGATTCTATACCCTTCATCACGCATTTCATCTATCGTGTCCTTGATAGTGCCGAGAATCGATCCCAAGGCAACAACGATCGTTTCTGCATCTTCGCACCGATATGGTCGCACCAGTCCGCCTGAATCACGTCCAAAAATCTTCCTGAACCTGGCAGCATGCTGCGGGATCAGCTCCAGTGCCTGCATTTGCCTCGCATGGGCAAGATAGCGCACTTCGGTGAAAGCTTCTGGGCCTACCATTGCACCTATCGAAACCGGTTCGCTTGGGTCAAGAATCTGGCGCGGCGAAAACGGTGGCAGATAATCGTCAACTTGCGCCTGCGTCGGTATGTCCACACGTTCGTAAGCGTGGGTGAGGATAAAACCGTCCATGCACACCATCACCGGAAGCGAAAGTTCTTCGCCCAATCGGAAGGCCTGTATGTGCAAATCGAGTGCTTCCTGATTGTTTTCGGCAAACAACTGTATCCAGCCGCAATCTCGCTGCGACATCGAGTCTGAATGGTCATTCCAGATATTGATAGGGGCACCAATGGCACGATTAGCTACTGTCATCACGATGGGTAAACCGAGGCCGGAAGCGTTGTAAACTGCCTCGACCATGAACAGCAGTCCCTGTGATGCGGTTGCTGTATAGGCTCGTGCACCGGCAGCAGATGCTCCGATGGCTACCGACATGGCAGCAAATTCCGATTCGACATTGATGAATTCGCACGGGGATAACTTGCCTGCCTTAACCATTTCCCCCAAGCCTTCGACGATGTGGGTCTGCGGTGAAATCGGATAGGCGCAAATCACCTCGGGCCGGCACAGCGCTACAGCAGCAGCAACTGCGTGCGAGCCTTCACATTGTTTAAGCGACATGGGTGACCTCCTGCATTTTGTGTACTACAAAATCATAGGCGGCAGTTGCTGCGGCGATGTTGTCATCGGCCACCTTTCCGGAGAATTTCTCACGGACAGCGTCAGCTACCGAATCTAGAGTAATCAGTCCGCTGAGAGCAGAAAAACCACCAAGCAACGTTGCGTTCGGTAGCGGGCGTCCAACATGTTTCAGCGCCAGATCGTTTGCCGGGACAGTACACATGCGTTCAG
>CAIQPV010000495.1 GCA_903873725.1 uncultured Nitrosomonadales bacterium | reverse complement strand
TTACCGGCAAACCGGACGATACATTAAGTGCGACCATCTCGCGCTCCGATCAGACGCTGATACGCATAGCGGGCCATAAGATTCGTCGATTGTTTGGGGTTGAAGGTGAATTTACATCAATGCCGGATAAAGATTCGGGCGCGGTCTACATAAAGCCGGCAATCGCTCGGTCAGTAATTACCGTCCACGTCTCGGATGAGAACGGGCGTACATGGAAGCTGTTGCTTTCCGTGGTTAATGCACCGGTTGACACCATTGTAATCAAAGAGTCGAAAAACGCCTCAACGGCGCTCAAGCATGGCAAAGACTTGCCGCGCGAAGAAGCTATCAAAGAAATGTTGTACTCGCTCATGTCTGACAAAAAAAATGATGCCAATGACACCGATGAAACCAATGAAATTGTGCAACTGTGGGAAGAGGCCGAGTTTGTGCGCGTGAAAAGCATTAAGGGTAGCAGCCTGGAGGGGGACGAATACCAACTAACCAATGTCAGCAACAAATTGATGGTGATTGATGAACGTGAGTTATTTCGCAAGGGTGTAATGGAAGTCACCGTTGATAAGCCTGATTTGCAACCCGGCGAGAGGACTAACGTGTTCATTATTTCTGCCAGCTCTGGGGACGATGGCGATGAGTAAATCTGATTCCAAGTTTATGGCGAAGATACAAAGCTTATCACCAAAGCAAAAACAGTACCTCTTGCTGGGTTTGTTAGCCACGGCATTTTTCGGCTTAATCATCGGAAGTGTAAAGCTCTGGGGGAATAAGCCAGTATCCGATCAAGTAACACATACGGAAATCAAGTCTAAAGATATCGCCACGCCGGGCGCGCAAGTCGATCCCAAAGACGTTTGGATGATGCAATCGGCCCAAGAAATGAGAGGGATGAATGACTCCATTGCGGCTGTGCAGCAACAAATAAAAGATATAAAAGCGGCTTCGGGCGTATCACCCGTTGCGCCCACTATTCTGCCGGCGTTGCCGCCGTTGCCGAAGTTGCCGCCGTTGCAGCCTTTTCCACAGCCCAAAGCAAAAGCGTCAGACAGCCAAGTAACCGCTGATTTGCCGCCTCTACCTCTCCAAATAAAAAAGGAAGATCCACCACCCAAAGAGCCAGGAATTATTTCGGTAGAAGTGAGTGATGCCGCGCCGAAGAAGAATCCGGAATCTGGAACCGATAAAGACATTTACATTCCGTCAGGGACTTTTATGCGAGTGGTACTGCTCGGCGGGGTTGATGCCAATACGGGCGGCCAGGCTCAAAACAATCCGTGGCCAGTTTTGATGCATGTTCAAAATAATGCGTTTTTACCTAACCGCTATAGGGCACAAGTAAAAGAGTGCAGGGTGCTTGCCTCAGCAACGGGCGATATAAGTTCGGAACGTGCCTTCTTGAGGCTCGAATCTTTTTCGTGTGTGCTCAAAGACGGATCAGTAATTGATACTCCCGTGAAAGGATACGTTGTCGGAGAAGACGGAAAATCCGGAATGCAAGGCCGGTTAGTGAGCAAGGCGGGGCAAGTCCTCGCTAATGCGCTGCTGGTCGGGTTGATAAGCGGTGCGGGCCAAGGCATAAGCACTATGTCAACCACATCGACAATGTCGTCGTTCGGCGGAGTAAACACTGTACAGCCAGGACAGCAATTAGCCGCAGGCATGGGCGCTGGCGTCGGCGCATCGTTAGGCAAGCTATCCCAATACTACATCACCCTCGCGGATAAGATTTTCCCCATTATCGAGGTGGATGCTGGGCGCGTAGTTGACATGGTTTTGACCAAGGGAATCAAGCTGGGTGTTGCATCGGCGGACGATGATCAATATTCGGACGTTTGGAAAAAAGGTAGCCGATTACTCAACAGAGCACTAGACCCAATTATCTCGGAGAATTAACAATGAAAAAAATGAAATTATCAATGGTGTTAATTGCGGCAATGTTTGCCGGAAATGCGGTTGCAGATGATGCGACCGATGCAGTTAAAAGCACATTGGAAGCGCGTTATCCGTCGACGACATTCACTGAAGTTAAACCAAGCCCCTTGCACGGCCTGTATGAAGTTGTGATGGGCAAAAATATCGCCTACACCGATGCCGCCGGCAAATATATGTTGTTCGGTCACCTGTATGACATGAAATCTCAAAAAGACCTGACCGCCGACGAGCTGGTGAGCATCAATAAAGTAGATATCTCGAAGTTGCCGCTCACTGATGCAATTAAAACGGTCCACGGCAATGGCAAACGCGTGATGTATGTCTTTTCCGATCCCGAATGCCCGTACTGCAAAAAGCTGGAACCCGAACTTGCCAAAATCGACGATGTGACGATTTACACGTTCATTCTGCCACTCGAAGGTTTGCATCCAGGCAGTTCGGAGATTAGCAAGAAAATCTGGTGCTCTAAAAACAAAGAAGCTGCTTGGAAGGGCTTCTTGACTGGCGGCACTTTGAATGAGGATGCGACAAAGAGCAAGACTTGCGAAACACCGATCAGTGCAATAGCTGCGATCGGTAAGTCGCTTGGCATCAACGGCACGCCGACCATGATTTTCAGCGACGGCGCCATGGCTCCCGGCGCGCTACCGGCGCAGGAAATCGAAAAACACCTCGATGCCGATCAACCGACAATAAGCGCAACCAAAGTTAAGGTTTCGGGGGGTTAATCTTGAACAAGTCGATTTTAACAACGTGCCTTGTCGCCGTAGCGGCTCTTGCCTTGAGCGGATGCGCTTCATCCATGAACGGTATGGGAGCGAGTGACAAGCTGGCGTGCAAAGCGCCGGATGGCGTCACCTGCGCGTCGCTATCCGGTGTCTATGCCAATACCATAGCGAACAACCTGCCCGGCTTGCAAAAAAGAAAGCATAGCGACGACGATAAATCGACCGCAACCTCCAGCAAAACAAAAAACAGCTACGCGGGCGGCATTAACCAGCCTACCCCAGGCACAGGCGATGCAATCTTTACGCCCCAGCATGTCGTGCGCCTCTGGATCGCGCCTTGGGAAGATGCGGAGGGGGATCTTCATGACCAGCACTATATCTACATCGTCGCGGATCAAGGGCGCTGGTTGATCGAGCATAACGAGCAGCCAATCGTAAACAGATACAGACCGACGTTTATAAAAAAGCCCGCCGCACAACCTGACGATGTTGGTGCGAAAAAACCGAAGGCCAATAACAGCTCGGTGGCGTTTCCTAAAGCTCAATCAACCAATCCAAGTCAGGCCGCATCGGGCAGTTTAGGTGTGGAGTAACTGCATTTACGAAATGGGGCTAGGCCATGTCTATTGAAAATCAAGGACTCATTCAGGAATGTCCGGACGTGGCAGTAGAGCGTTTGTCGCGACTTTTCAGGATAAGAATAATTGGCATGGCTTATCGCCGCTTCTCTTTTCAACAATTGTCGCGTCAGGCCCGTTGTAACAAATCTTTACCTTGCGAACTTCAGTCACTAACTGGCAGTACAAAACTCAATGCTAAACGCACTTAAATCTTTTTTTCTAGGTGAGCGCTACAACGCGCCCGATGCGGTACCCCGCGCCCTGCTGGAGCAGCTTACGACCATGCCGCGCCTCACCGGGATATTGCCCTACCTATCATGGATGCCCGATGAAAAGCTCTTTGTCCTGGACCAGACGGCTTTCGGCGCGGAAAGTGAATTGAATATTGGTTTCTGTGTGGAGAGTTCGCCGCAAACAGGGGCGAGCGAAGACATGGAAAAAGTGCTGGCCAGCTTGTTTATGTCCTGCCCGACCGGGACTGGCATACAAATCAGCTTGTATGCCTCGCCAGACATTATGCAAGTTCTGGATAAGCAAATGGGTCTCATAAGTGCCGACAACGAGGTTTTTGCCAAAATGTCAGAGCACCGCAATGCCTTTTTGATGAGTGGCATCAGCCGGTCATTATTTTCGCATCACACCTATTTGCTTCGGGATTTCCGATGCATCATCTCAATTTCTTTGCCCCTCGACCCCAATTCGCCTGCTGACGTTGATGAGGCGCTTCAGATTAAGGAAGGAATCCACGCTACTCTGAAGTCAGCACATCTCCCGGCAGTAGACTGGCGTCCCAATGATCTTCTGAATTTTGTAAAAGACTTCTTTGATCCGGACCAGATTTTTAAAGCGGGCGGACGACACCATATTGAGTATGACGATTCCCGCCCTCTAAGACAGCAAATATCCAGCCTCGATGTATCGTCATCAGTAGCAGACAACAGCCTTAAATTGAAAAAAGTGAATGGGGCAGAAGTTATGATCCAAACACTGTCGGTCAAACAATATCCAAAATATTTCAGGCTCGGCAATATGGGCTCGCTTATCGGCGACTATTATCAAGCCGCGTTATCTATCCCCTGTCCCTTCATCATCACGATGGGCGGCATCAACCTTGATTACGAATCGGCGCGCACAAAAGCCCAAATGAAAAGCGCCAGAGCAACGCAAGCTGCCAGATCAGAAATGGCACGCTTCCAGCCGGATTTGCAAGATAGGAAAAAAGACTGGGATATGGTTTTGCGAGCCTTTGACAACGGACGTAATGTAATCCAGATGTATCACCAGGTTGTTTTGCTTTCCACAAAAAAGGATGCGTCGAAATGCGAATACGCGCTGCGCGCCGTTTGGCGTGCGCGCGGTTTCAGTCTGGCCAACGACATCTATTTGGCGCATCAGGCTTTGGCTTCGGCCTTGCCATGCACGCTCACGTCAGGCTTACAAGCAGATTTAAGAGCATTTGGGCGAGTGGGGAACAAGACTGCCGATAACGCAATTGCAACATCGCCACTCATAGCAGAGTGGAAGGGTACAGAAACGCCAGTGATCACGCTGTTTGGCCGTCGTGGCCAGATCATGTCGTTTGATTTGTTCGACAACCAGGGCGGCAATTATAACTTCGCCGTGGCCGCACTCAGCGGCTCGGGCAAATCAGTGCTCGTGAATGAGCTGGCATTCCG
>CAIQPV010000494.1 GCA_903873725.1 uncultured Nitrosomonadales bacterium | reverse complement strand
TGCTGCCGCCTTCTTGGCCGGAGCCGCCTTTTTAGCTGCCGGCTTTGCTGCCGCCTTCTTGGCCGGAGCCGCCTTTTTAGCTGCCGGCTTTGCTGCCGCCTTCTTGGCCGGAGCCGCTTTCTTTGCTGCTGGTTTAGCTTTCTTTGCCACTGCCATTTGAACCCCCTTTTAATGTCAAAAGTTAAGGAAAAAAACACTAACAACTACTACACCCCCAGCATGCCGCAACGCGGCATGAACCGAAGTCTTTATACCATCGACTTGTTGTTTTTCAGCTAGTCGATGAAAATGCAAGGCTAATCCCAAGACAGTGCGCCGCCGGTCTGGTACTCGGTAACACGCGTTTCGAAGAAATTTTTTTCTTTCTTGAGATCTATCATCTCTGCCATCCACGGGAACGGGTTGCTGGCACCCGTGTACAGAATATCTATGCCGATCTGCTGGCAGCGGCGATTAGCGATAAAGCGCAAGTATTCCTTGAACATCGCGGCATTCAGTCCAAGCACACCGCGCGGCATGGTGTCTTCCGCATAGGCGTATTCGAGTTCAACGGCCTTTCGGAAAATGCTCTCGATTTCCTTTTTGAATGCTTCCGTCCAGAGATGCGGATTTTCCGCCTTGAGCTGGTTGATCATGTCTACACCGAAGTTCAGGTGCATGGATTCGTCGCGCAAAATGTATTGATATTGTTCTGCGGCACCAGACATTTTGTTCTGGCGACCCAACGCCAGAATTTGAACAAAGCCCACGTAGAAAAATAAGCCTTCCATAATGCAGGCAAACACAATCAGGCTTTTCAACAGCTTTTGATCATTTTCCGGCGTTCCCGTCTTGAATTCCGGGTTGGTCAGTGTATCAATGAACGGGATCAGGAATTCGTCCTTGTCGCGGATACTGGGTATCTCGTGATACATATTAAAAATTTCGCCTTCATCCAAACCCAGGCTCTCGACAATGTACTGATAGGCATGCGTATGGATCGCCTCTTCAAAAGCTTGCCGCAACATGTACTGGCGGCACTCCGGCGAGGTAATGTGGCGGTAGGTTCCCAACACAATGTTGTTGGCAGCAAGACTGTCTGCGGTGCTGAAAAACCCCAGATTGCGTTTTACCAACTTTTGTTCGTCATCAGTTAATTGTCCGGTTTTCCACTGTGCGATATCAGCCGTCATATTTATTTCCTGCGGCATCCAGTGGTTGGCGCAAGCGGCAAGATATTTTTCCCATGCCCATTTATGCTTGAATGGAACCAGTTGATTTACGTCGGCGCGCGAATTGATAATCGCTTTGTCTTCCACTCGAATTCTGCCGGTATTGGCGGAAGCAATGGTATAGGTATGTTCTTCCAACTCAACTGTTTTTGCTTCCGGTACTGCATAAGACGCGCCAAAGCTCAAGCCTGAAGTCAATGCGGCAGGTATAACTTCATCATCAAATGTAAGCATGCTTATTCCCATTTTCGTTTTTCCTTAATTTCACTGTTGGTGCAGGACCATCGCGTTGAACATGTATATTGTTGTTCCGACATATCATCTACAATTATTGACAAGCCTCGCATTCAGGGTTATCAATCGAACAAAATTTGGCCTCTTCGGGCGCAGCCAAATTGCCTGACGCCCCACTTGCATTAGACACCGCATTCAGCGCACCGGTGCGCGAGGTGGATTTCTCCGCCGAGGTTGCCCCCATGGTGCGCAAGTAATAAGTTGTCTTCAAGCCGCGCAACCAGGCCAGTTTGTAGGTTTCATCGAGCTTGCGGCCGGATACACCAGCCATGTAAATATTCAACGATTGTGCCTGATCAATCCATTTTTGGCGCCGCGCCGCCGCTTCGATCAGCCATTGTGGCTCCACCTCAAATGCGGTGGCGTACAGGCTGCGCAATTCGGCCGGAATGCGATCAATCCTGGACAGACTGCCGTCGAAATACTTCAGGTCCGAGACCATCACTTCGTCCCACAATCTCATTTGCTTCAGGTCGTTCACCAGATGATCATTGATCATGGTGAACTCACCGGACAAGTTCGATTTGACGAACAGGTTTTGATAAGTGGGTTCGACGCTGGCCGACACCCCGACAATATTGGAGATGGTGGCGGTGGGCGCGATTGCGACACAATTAGAATTGCGCATGCCGTATTGCTTGATGCGCGCGCGCAGCGCATCCCAATCCATGCTGACAGAGCTATCCACTTCGACAAAACCGCCGCGCGACTCGCGCAACATGTCCAAAGTGTCCTGCGGCAGAATACCCTTGTCCCACAGACTGCCGCGATAGCTGGCGTAGCGTCCACGCTCCTCGGCCAGTTCCGTGGATGCCCAGTAGGCGTAATAGCAAACCGCTTCCATCGAGCGATCGGCAAATTCGACAGCCGCTTCCGAAGCATAAGGCACGCGCAACTCATGCAGGCAGTCCTGGAACCCCATGATCCCCAAGCCTACCGGACGATGCTTGAGATTGGCGTTGCGCGCCTTGTCCACTGCGTAATAGTTGATGTCGATCACGTTATCCAGCATGCGCATCGCGGTCGTGATTGTGCGCTTGAGTTTTTCCTGATCCAGTTGGCCGAATTTTTCATGCCCCTTCTGATACAGATGCGCTGCCAGATTCACCGAACCAAGATTGCACACGGAGATTTCGGATTCCGACGTGTTAAGGGTGATTTCCGTACACAAGTTGGAACTGTGCACTACACCGGCATGCTGCTGTGGTGAACGCACATTGCACGGATCCTTGAAGGTGATCCAGGGGTGACCAGTCTCGAACAGCATGGTCAGCATCTTGCGCCACAAGCCGGCTGCCTGGACTTTCTTGAATAATTTGAGTTCACCGTCGGCGACTTTGGCTTCATATGCCAAGTAGGCACGTTCAAATTCGGCACCGAATTTGTCATGCAAATCGGGGCAGGTTGCCGGTGAAAACAACGTCCACTCGCCATTTTCCATTACGCGCTTCATAAACAAGTCGGGAATCCAGTTGGCCGTATTCATGTCGTGGGTGCGGCGACGGTCATCGCCGGTATTTTTGCGCAGTTCAAGAAACTCCTCGATATCCATATGCCAGGTTTCCAGATAGGCACACACTGCACCCTTGCGCTTGCCGCCCTGATTGACCGCCACGGCGGTGTCGTTCACCACCTTGAGGAACGGCACCACGCCCTGCGATTTGCCATTGGTTCCTTTGATGTGGCTTCCCATGGCGCGCACCGAGGTCCAGTCGTTGCCCAAACCACCGGCATATTTGGCGAGCAAAGCATTTTCCTTGATGGCCTCGAAGATACCGTCCAGATCATCCGGCACCGTGGTCAGGTAACAGGAGGAAAGTTGCGAACGGACGGTGCCGGAATTGAACAGGGTCGGTGTCGAGCTCATGAAATCAAAACTGGACAGCAACCGGTAAAATTCGATGGCACGGGCTTCGCGGTCAATCTCCCTGAGCGCAAGACCCATTGCCACACGCATGAAAAATGCCTGCGGCAATTCGATTCGCGTCTCATTGATATGCAGGAAGTAACGGTCATACAAGGTTTGCAAACCAAGATAACTGAATTGCATGTCGCGACCGGCATCCAGTTCACGAGCCAGGCGCGGCAAGTCGAAAGTTGCCAATTCTTCATCCAGCAGTTCCGCCTTGACACCGCGTTTGATGAAGGACGGGAAATACTCGGCATAATGAGCCGACATATCCGCCTGCACCACTTCCTTGCCCAGCACTTCGCAGCAAATATTGTTCAGTAACAGACGTGCGGTTACAAAACCATAGGCGGGATCCTGTTCCAGCAGCGAACGCGCAGACATGATGGTGCACTTGCGCACTTCTTCTATCGGCACGCCGTCGTATAAATCCTTCAGCGTAAACTTGAGTATTTGTCCGGCATCGACCACCTCGCCCAATCCCACGCACGATGCCTTGATGAGCGCAGTCAATCCCTCCACATCCAGTGGGCGGGACACACCATTTTCCTTGACATGCAAAACATGCGCCGGTTCGTGTTCCTTCTTTGTTTTGGCGCGTTCACGTGTCCGTTCCTCGCGGTACAGCACATAGGATCGCGCCACATCATGTTCACCCGAGCGCATCAAAGATAATTCAACCTGATCCTGAATATCCTCAATATGCAGCGTTCCGCCATGCGGTTGCCGCCTCACCAGCGCGTTGACAACCCCTTCGGTCAATTGCTCAACCAGCTCGCGCACACGTGCCGAAGCCGCTCCCTGTCCGCCATTAACGGCGATAAACGCTTTGGTCATGGCAATTAAAATTTTCGCCGGCTCAAATGGAACTACTGAACCATTGCGGCGAACCACTTTGTATTGGTCAAACGGCATGTTATTGGGAGGGGTTGAAAATTCAGAAATGTCGCGGGCGGACACTGAGGTAGAAGGCAATACACTTTCTGTAGCAAGCAACATAAACTCCCCTTATTAGCTATCGCGTGAACCGGATCGGCCAGAGCAGGCCTTTCAGCTCGAAAAACTAAAAACTACTATATGTAGTAGTTTATCCCCTGATTTTCGCTAATTCTAGTGCATATATAATTTTATGCAAGCGATATTTCGGCCTAGATAATTTATCCGCCAAAAATATTAAGCCAGAGGGGAGAGTCCTTGCTTATCCCGCTGGGGAAAGACAGCGGGACCAGTCAAAGCAGGGGCCGGGATCGGTCTTGCGTCCCGGCGCAATGTCGGCATGCCCAACGATGGCGCGGATGGGGAAGCTGCGCCGCAGCAACCGTGTCAGCCGGGCCAGAGAGGTGTATTGCGGATCGTTGAACGGTACATAATCGCTGCCCTCCAGCTCCACACCGATAGAAAAATCGTTGCAGGCATGACGTCCCTGCCATGACGATACCCCCGCGTGCCAGGCACGCTTGCGGCAAGGCACAAACTGGATAATTGCACCGTCACGCAGAATCAGGAAATGGGCGGAGACTTTCAACCCTTCAAGTTGTTTATAATAAGGGTGGGTATCCGTATTCAGGGTATTGGTAAACAATTGCATCACCGCCTTACCGCCAAATTCCCCCGGCGGCAGGCTGATGTTATGGATGACCAGCAACTCTACTGCAGTGCCCGGCGGGCGGGGGTCACAGTTCGGCGAGGCAATCCGTCGCACGCCGCTGAGCCAGCCATTTGCGTCAACTTTCATTTGGCAGCCAATATTACTCGTCTTCGCCGGTGATGCCCAGCCGTCCCATGCGGTAACGCAAGGCTCGAAATGTTACTCCCAGTACTTTGGCCGCAGCGGTACGGTTGAAGCCGGTCTGGTTTAATGCCTCCAGAATTGCCTCACGCTCGATTTTGTCCAGATAGTCGGTCAGCGGGTACTTGCTTTCCACTATATTTTGGCTGACATGGGCAAGCTGCAAATCGGTTGGAGTAATGATGCCGTCGGAATACAAGGCCAGTGCGCGTTCAATGACGTTTTCCAGCTCTCGCACGTTACCGGGAAAATCATATTGACTCAGTGCTTTCAAGGCTTCGGGTGAAAATTCAACCGTCTCACCGTTGCGCAAGCGCATCAGCAATTGGGTGGCAACCTCCGCGATATCGTCGCGCATTTCACGTAGTGGCGGCATGGGCAGGGCGATTACATTCAAACGGTAATACAAATCCTGGCGAAATTTGCCCTGCTGTACCCGTTCAGCCAGCGCATGATGGGTAGCGCTGATGATGCGCGCATCCACCGCTTCTTCCTGGGTCGCCCCCACCTTGCGCACTTTCTTCTCCTGGATAGCACGCAGCAATTTCACTTGCATGGAAAGGGGCAAGTCGGCTACCTCGTCAAGAAACAGGGTGCCACCATTGGCAGCCTGGAAAAAACCGTCACGATCCTTCTCCGCGCCGGTGAAAGCGCCCTTTCTGTAACCGAAGAATTCGCTTTCCATCAATGTTTCCGGGATGGCGCCGCAATTCACCGCAACGAAGGGTTGGTCACGCCGTGCGCTTTTCTCCACGATCAGGCGCGCCGCCAGTTCTTTACCGCTACCCGATTCACCGCTAATGTGCACCGGGGCTTGGCTACGAGCGACACGCTCAATCAGGTCGCGCACTTTTTCCATGGCCGGGGAACGACCCAGAAGAGTGCGCACGCCCTCGCGCACTTTGATGGATGGTTGCGGCAATTTGAGGGCGGCTTTGACCAAGGCGCGCAATTGTTCCAGCGCAACCGGCTTGGAAAGGTAATCGAAAGCACCTGCCTTGAGCACGGAAACAGCATTTTCCATGTTGCCATGAGCAGTTATCACCGCGACCGGCACATCCGCATGGCGCGAAGCGATATGCCTTACTACCTCCAACCCGTCGCCGTCAGGGAGGCGCATATCGGTCAGGCACAGATTGAATGACTTGCTATCCAGTTGTTGGAGGGCTTCGCGCACATTGGTGGCGCGCTCGACTTGCAGTCCCATGCGCAATAACGCCAGTTCAAGCAACTCCAGTATATCCAGTTCGTCATCCACCACCAGCACACGTGCAACAGCAGGTTGCCAATCAGCGCTCATCATTCCCCCCAAACAGCACGCAGAAGCGCGCTCCGCCTTTGTCTTGCGGCGCATATTCAAGCTCCGCGCCGTTAGCTTCGCACAATTCACGCACAATGAATAAACCCAAACCCGTGCCACCGTCTGCCGTAGTAAAAAATGGCTCGAACAGTTGCTGTATTGCTTCGAGGGCAACCCCGGGACCATCGTCGGCAACCTCCAGCACCGTGCCCCCTTCTGCGGATCGTCTGACGAGCAATTGCACGCTGCCTGCCTGTTTGCGGCAATAACGCAAGGCGTTGCTGCACAAGTTCCATAAAACCTGATTCAGATGGCCCCGGTCAAAATTAATTACGCAGGCAGACACCGCCTCAACACTAAAAATATCCTGGGTTATGCGCTCAGCTTGGCACAGCCCCGCAATAAATACCGGCAATATATCAGAAAGCAACAGCGATTCTGTCTGCACCCGGTCGCGCTGATTCAGCCGCATCACATCCTGCACGATACGATTCAGCCTTGCTGCATTGTCAAGAATAATCTGGTACAACCGCGCCTGTGCAGGGTCGTGGTTACCCTCCTGCAATAGTTCGGTCGCATAACTGATTGAGGTCAGGGGATTGCGAACCTCGTGGGCAATGTTGGCTGTCAGTCGTCCCAGCGCCGCGAGTTTGATCTGCTGCGCCCTTGCCTGGACGCGTTGCATATCTTCAAGGAACACTACCGCCCCCCAGAATTCCTCGCGTTGCACCCGCAGGAAACGGACGCGTGCCCAATGACGTGTGCCGGGCAAACGCAACACTTCAGGTTCGCGGTCAAGGCTCAGTCGCCATGTGGCGAATTGCCCCGCCAGCAAAGGGGAAAACTCGTCCAGGGTAACACTTTTGGCCGTCGGGAAAGCATATCCCAGCAGACGCTCGGCGCTTGGGTTGCACTGCCTGACCATGCCGCGCCTATCCACCACCAGAACGCCATCCGGCATATCCTGGATCACCAGCCGGTTGGCTTCTGCCATATTGGATAAATCCACACCGCGCAGGGCTGCCAGCTTTTCGCTGGCAGTGGCATATTGGGCAAGTGTATGCGCAACCCAGGCAATCACAAAATATGCCACACTGAGCAATCCAGCCTGTAAATATTGTACCGCCGCGTCCTGGGTCAGCACCATATAGGAATGCTGCAATAGCACCGCGATACTGGCCAATGCAGCGAAGAACAGGGTAATCTTGCCTCTGCTGATCAATCCCGTAGCAGCCAGTGACACCAGCAGCAGCAACCCCAAGCCGCTTTGTATGCCACCGCTGGCATGCGACAACAATGTCATGCATGTGATATCTGTTCCCACCTGAAATGCCAACTGCAAATCAAAACGGGGATGGCGCAATTTGATGGTCAATTGCGAAACCAATACCAGCACTACATAAACGATACTGGTGCGAAAGAACAACGGCAGGTTGCTTGAACCCAGAGACAGAGCATCGCCAAAGGTACCCACCAGAAACATGAACAGGCTTGCAAGTACAAGCCGGTACAAATTAAACAGGTAAATCGAACGCCACAATTCTTCCGTGACAGGTTCGGAATAGGCACGTTGACGCAATGGTTGCCGGGCAAAAGTGAAAAAGCTATCCAGCATTAAAACTCACCGGTATCTGAATTACTCTGGCTTATCGATATGCACACGGCGATGCTCCACACTACAATAGTAGTTGCCGCCCGCCAGAATGCTTTCATGTATGGGCAGGTGCACGCCGCAATGCACGCAGCGCACCATGTCTTCAGCTTGCCCGGATGTGTCCTCATCCTTGGGTAACTTCGTGCGGTAAGACTTGAGCAGCCAGTAAACAACGGCGGCGATAACAGCGAGAAACAACAATCGGCTCATCGCGCCACACTCCACAGAAAACCGCCCTTGGGCGATTGAAGATTTAGTCGGGGAGAGGATTCGAGCCCTCGCTCCTGAGTCCAGAAGACAGTGTTTTAAGGCTGTTTACACTGGAGGGAAAAACGGGCAAAGCAAGTTTTCGTTATCAAGGACGGTACATTTGCGATACCCGTTCGTCATATTCATACTATAACTGTACGCGGTAAGTCTATCACAGGCATCAAGAATTATGCTGGCTTCTAGACTAACGAGCTGTTCGTGTCCTAATAAGTTGATGGTTTTGCAGATCCGTTTCACTTGCACGCCCAATCAGTTGTATGCGGATAAATTCGCATCTGCAATAGCGGTATAATTCATTGAAATACAGAATATTTTCTATAACTTTGGATTCCAGATTGAACCGGCGAATGCAAAAAGAAAGCGCACATCAAAAGGGGGCGATGTGCGCTAGGAGAAGACGAATTAACGTCACAACAGTAGTAAGGGAGGAGAGGAGCTACCGTTGCAAAATGCATATTACTCCGTATTACGATTGTATGCAACTAGTATTTCAATAGTACTCAATATGGGGATCAAGGACTTGAGACTCTGTCGTACACGATCATTACAATTACAATAGTCGCAAGCTATTGGTTTGGACTAAAAAACATAACTTATTGATTTAAGTTATATTGATTGGTCGGGGTGAGAGGATTCG